>NZ_JBFULZ010000028.1:0-29228 GCF_054049635.1 Cellulomonas sp. P5_C6
GGCCTGACGCTGCCCGAGGTGCTGGCGCTGGCGGTGCGGACGCTCGGCTCCCCGACCGAGGACGGCGGCGAGGCCCGCACGATCCCGGCGGCGCAGCTCGAGGTCGCGGTGCTCGACCGGACGCGCCCGCGGCGGACGTTCCGACGCCTGGCCGGGGCCTTGCTCGAGGACCTGCTGGGCGCAGACTGAGGGAAGCGGACCGGGCGACGGAAGGGAGCACGGCGATGGACAGGCGGATCTTCGGCCTGGAGACGGAGTACGGCGTCACCTGCGCCGCCCAGGACGGTCGCGGGCTGTCCGCCGACGAGGTCGCGCGGTACCTGTTCCGCAAGGTCGTCGCGTGGGGACGCTCGTCCAACGTGTTCCTGCGCAACGGGTCGCGGCTCTACCTCGACGTGGGCTCGCACCCGGAGTACGCCACGGCCGAGTGCGACGACGTGCGCCAGCTGGTCACGCACGACCGCGCCGGCGAGCGCATCCTCGAGGGACTGGTGGCGGACGCGCAGCAGCGGCTCGAGCACGAGGGGCTGCCCGGCAAGATCCACCTGTTCAAGAACAACACCGACTCCGCGGGCAACTCCTACGGCTGCCACGAGAACTACCTGGTCCGTCGCCAGGGGGACTTCTCCCGGCTGTCGGACGTGCTGGTCCCGTTCCTGATCACGCGGCAGATCCTCACCGGTGCCGGCAAGGTCCTCACCACGCCGCGGGGGGCGCTCTACTGCCTGTCGCAGCGGGCCGACCACATCTGGGAGGCGGTCTCCAGCGCCACGACCCGGTCGCGCCCCATCATCAACACGCGCGACGAGCCGCACGCGGACGCCGAGCACTACCGCCGCCTGCACGTGATCGTCGGCGACTCGTCGATGTCCGAGACGACGACCATGCTCAAGGTGGGCACGACCGACCTGCTGCTGCGGATGATCGAGGCCGGCGTGCCCATGCGCGAGATGGCGCTGGAGAACCCGATCCGCGCCATCCGGGAGATCAGCCACGACATCACGGGCATGCACCCGGTCACCATGGCGAACGGGCGGACGGTCACCGCGATCGACCTGCAGGAGGAGTACCTCACCCGGGTCACCGACTTCCTGGCGTCGGAGGGCGGCCCGAGCCCGGAGAACAAGCAGGTGCTGGACCTCTGKGAGCGCGGGCTGCGCGCGATGCGCACGGGCGACCTGTCGCTGGTGGACCGCGAGCTGGACTGGGTGATCAAGTACCGGTTGATCGAGCGGTACCGCGCCAAGCACGACCTGGAGCTGTCCGACGTCCGCGTCCAGCGCCTCGACCTCGCGTACCACGACATCTCGCGCACCGAGGGGCTCTACAACCTGCTGGCGGCGAAGGGGCTGGTGGAGCGGGTAACCACCGACCTCGAGATCTTCGAGGCGACCGCCGTCCCGCCGCAGACCACCCGCGCCAAGCTTCGCGGGGACTTCGTGCGTGCCGCGCAGGACGCACGCCGCGACTACACGGTCGACTGGGTGCACCTCAAGCTCAACGACCAGGCCCAGCGCACGGTGCTGTGCAAGGACCCGTTCCGCAGCGTGGACGAGCGGGTGGACCGGCTCATCGAGTCGATGTAGCGCACCGCAGCAGGTCGACCGTCCAGTATCAGGCCGTACAGTGTGGCGCTCTGGAGCGGGCCACGACTGTGAGCGTGGTGCCCGCCAGGAACCGTGATCGGAGAGGAACGACGTGCGACGACTGCAGGGCCGCGCCCTGGCCGCCGGCCTGCTGACGGCACTCCTGGCCCTCGCGGGGTGCAGCACCCCGGTGACGGAGCCGGCCGCGGTGACGGTCTCGGGCGAGCCGGGCGAGGCGCCGACGATCACGTACGTGACGCCGCTGCAGGTGGACAAGTCCCGCACGGAGCAGATCTGGAAGGGCACCGGCGCCGACCTCGTCGAGGGGGCCCCGGTGCTCATCGACTTCTGGCTCGAGGACGCCACGGACGCGACGCTGGTCAAGGAGAGCTACTCCACGAACCCGACGGCGATGCTGCTGACGGAGGAGGACCTCGGGGTCGACCTGTACAACACGCTGCGCGGCCAGAAGGTCGGCGCGCGGCTGCTGCAGGTGAGCCCGGGCACGGGCTCGGGCGCGACCGACTACCCGACCGTGACCGTCGTCGACGTCCTGCCGACGCGGGCCGACGGCCAGCCCGTCCCTCCCCGGACCGACCTCCCGGCCGTGACGCTGGACGCCTCGGGCGCCCCCTCGATCACCCCGACGGGCACGGACCCGCCGAGCGAGCTGGTCGCGCAGCCGCTCATCCGGGGCACGGGGGAGCAGGTGGGCGCCAGCGACGTCGTCACCGTGCAGTACACCGGCTTCGCGTGGACGACGGGGGAGCCGTTCGACTCCACCTGGACGCACGGGCTGCCGGTGTCGTTCTCGCTGCAGGACGTGCAGGCGTGGGCCGACGGCCTGGTCGACCAGCCGGTCGGCAGCCAGGTCATGCTCGTCGTGCCGCCCACCTACGCGCTGGGTGTCACGGACAGTGAGGAGCTCGCCGGCCAGACGGTCGTCTTCGTCGTCGACATCCTGGCCACCGGCCACCCGCAGGCCGCGGGCTAGGGCGAGGGCAGCACCCGCTCGATCCGCTCGACGTCGTCCGCGTCGCCCTCGACCCGGACGTCGGCGGCGGCTCCGCGCCCCAGGAGGTAGAGCACCAGCTCTCCGAYGTCGCCGCGGACGACGACCGTGCCGTGGTCGTCCTTGGGCGCCCGCAGCGGGTGACGGACGCCGTCGCTGCGGACCAGGACGACCCCGACCGGGACCTTGCGCAGCCGCGAGCCGCCCGAGCGGCGCAGCTGCACCCACAGCGCGGCGACGAGGTCGGGGTCGAGCTCGCGGGGCGGGACGGGCCCGGCGCCGCGGCGGACGTCCTCGGTGTGCACGAAGAACTCGATGACGTTGGTGGAGTCGGGCGCCCAGGTGCCCGGGTGCCAGCGCGCGGCCTTGTCGGCGACGCGCGCCACCAGGTCGCGGTAGGCGCCCTCGGTCGCCGCGGTGTCCGCGAGCCGCTCGATGGCCGCCTCGGCGCGCGCCGAGAGCGCCGGCACCACGATCCCGGCGCCGACCATGGGCGAGCGCTCGCGCAGCACGATGTGGGCCGCGAGGTGGCGCGCCTGCCAGCCCTCGCAGAGGGTCGGCGCGTCCGGCGTGACGTCCAGGAGGGCCTGCGCCAGCTGCGCGCGCTCGATCTCGTGCCAGGTCATGCCCGCAGGATCGCACGCGGGCCTGCCGCTCGCGTGACGGGTAAGCGCTCGCTCTCTCGTGAGAGGATGGGCGCACCCCCTCGAGCTCCACGGAAGGTCCTGTCGTGCCCACGCGAGACGAGTCACCACGGTCGGTGGCCCTCACCGGATCGGTACCGCGACGGGCGTGCCAGCTGATCATCCGCGGCATGCGCGCGCACCCCGGCACGTACGCGCTGGCCGTCGGGACGTCCGCCGTGTTCGGCGTGCTCACGGTCGGGGTGAGTCGCGTCCTCGGCGTGGTGACGGACCAGGTCGTCGTCCCCGCCCTCGACGGCTCCACCGAGGCGCGCGGCCGGATCTGGCTCGCCGGGCTCGCGATCGCGCTCGTCGCCGTCAGCCTCGCCGTCACGGTCGCCGGTCGCCGGATCTTCGCGGGCAAGGGGTTCGCGCTGATCCAGGAGGACCACCGCACCGCGGTGACCCGCCAGTACCTGCGGCTGCCGATGTCGTGGCACCGGCAGCACCCGACCGGTCAGCTGCTGTCGAACGCCAGCGCGGACGTCGAGGCGGCGACCTCGATCTTCAACCCGCTGCCGTTCGCGCTGGGTGTCGTCGTCATGCTCGTCGTCGCGGCGGTCGCGCTGTTCCGGACCGACGTGTGGCTGGCGCTGGCGGCGCTCCTCGTCCTGCCGCTCGCGGTCATCGCGAACCTGGTGTTCCAGCGCCGGATGTCGCCGGCGGCGATCCACGCGCAGCAGCTGCGTGCCGAGGTCGCGGACATCGCGCACGAGAGCTTCGAGGCCGCCGTGCTGGTCACGTCCCTGGGCACCGAGGCGCGCGAGGAGGCCCGGTTCGCGGCGCGCGCCGCGCAGCTGCGGGACGCCAACGTGCGGGTCGGCATCGTCCGGGCGATGTTCGACCCGGTCATCGACCTGTTGCCCAGCCTCGGCACGCTGCTCGTGCTGGTGGTCGGCACGGTGCAGGTCAGCGAGGGGCGGATCGAGACGGGCGACGTCGTGGCCGCGGCGTACCTGCTGACCCTGCTCGCCGTGCCGGTCCGGGCGTTCGGCTGGGTGCTGGGCGAGGTCCCGCGCGCCCTCGTCGGCTACGACCGGATCGCGCGCGTGATCGACTCGCACGGCGCACTCAGCGAGGGCAGCACGCCGTGGGTGCCCGCCGCCGGCGCCCGCGTGGAGCTCCGCGACGTCGGTCGGTCCGTGGCGCTGCCGGGTGGGGGAGAGATCGAGCTCCTGCACGATGTCGACCTCGACGTCCCCGCGGGCCGCACCATCGCCGTCGTCGGCCCGACGGGTGCGGGCAAGACCACCCTGGTGTCGCTGGTCAGCCGGCTCGCCGACCCGTCGAAGGGCTCGGTGCACGTCGACGGCATCGACCTGCGCGACGTGCGCCCGGCCGACCTCAGCCGCCACGTGGCGCTCGTCGCCCAGTCGACGTTCATCTTCGAGGACACGGTCCGCTCGAACGTCACGCTCGCCGACGACGGCGAGGCGGGTTCCCCCGACGACGACGCGGTCTGGTCGGCGCTGCGCCTCGCGCGGGTCGACGACGTGGTCCGTGCGCTGCCGGGCGGCCTCGACGCGCCGCTGGGCGAGCGCGGCGCCAACCTCTCCGGCGGTCAGCGGCAGCGCCTCGCGCTCGCGCGCGCCCTGGTCCGGCGGCCCGCGGTCCTCGTGCTCGACGACGCGACGTCGGCGGTCGACCCGCGCATCGAGCAGGCGATCCTGCGCGGCCTGCGCGACGAGGCCGGCGCAGGCAGCCCGACGGTGCTGCTGGTCGCGTACCGGATGTCGTCGGTGCTCCTGGCCGACGAGGTCGTGCACGTCGAGGCCGGCCGCGTGGTCGACCGCGGCTCGCACGAGGAGCTGCTGGCGCGGGACGCCGGCTACCGCGAGCTGGCCACCGCGTACGAGCAGGAGACGGCTCGCCGCGCGTCGGAGGCGGCCGACGAGCAGGCCCTCGAGGTCGTGGAGGAGCCCGCATGAGCGACCCCACGCACCGCTTMGTCCCGGCCAGCACGCTCGGCGTGCTGGCGACGCTGCGCCGCGGCATCCAGGTCTCGCCCCAGCTGCTGGTCGGCTGGAAGGTCACCGTGCTGCTCGCGGTGATGGCCTCGATCGGGCGCGTGCTCGTGCCGATCGCGGTCCAGCAGACCGTCGACACCGGGATCCTGGCCCCCGGGGGCCCGGACGTGCACCGCGTCGCCGTCCTTGCCGGGCTCGCCGCGGTGGGCCTGCTGATCGGTGCCGTCTGCTCCGCGTACGTCAACGTCCGGCTCTTCCRGTCGAGCGAGAGCGGCCTGCTGACGCTGCGCACCCGGGCGTTCCGGCACGTGCACGACCTGTCGGTGCTCACCCAGAACACCGAGAGGCGCGGCTCGCTGGTGTCGCGGGTGACCTCGGACGTCGACACGATCTCGCTGTTCGTGCAGTGGGGCGGGATCATGCTGCTGGTCTCGGTGCTGCAGATCGCGGTGGCGACCGTGCTCATGGCCGTGTACTCCTGGCAGCTCACGCTCATCGTGTGGGCCGGGTTCGTGCCGCTCTTCCTGCTCCTGCAGCCGCTGCAGAAGCGCGTCAACGCGCGCTACACGGCCGTGCGGGAACGGGTCGGCGGGATGCTGGGCGCCGTGTCCGAGGCCGTCGTGGGGGCGGAGACCATCCGGGCGTACGGCGTGGCCGGGCGGACGCAGCGCAAGATCGACGCGGCGGTCGCCGCCACCCGAGCGGCGATGGTGCGCGCACAGAACCTGGTCGCCCTCGTGTTCTCCAGCGGCGTGCTCGTCGCCAACCTCGTCCTCGCCGTCGTCGTCGTCGCGGGCACCTACCTCGGGATCGCCGGCGAGATGAGCGCGGGCCGCCTGCTCGCCTTCCTCTTCCTGGTGCAGCTGTTCACCGGGCCGGTCCAGATGGCCACCGAGATCCTCAACGAGCTCCAGAACGCGGTCGCAGGCTGGCGTCGGGTGCTCGGCGTGCTCGAGACCCCGGTCGAGGTGGTCGACGCCGGCCAGGACGGCGTGCCGAGCCCCCGCGGGCCGGCGCACGTCGAGCTGCGCGCCGTCGACTTCTCCTACCCCGACGGCCCGCCGGTGCTCCGCGAGGTCGACGTCGCGATCCCCGCGGGGGCGTCGGTGGCCGTGGTCGGCGCGACCGGCTCGGGCAAGACCACGATCGCCAAGCTCGTCGCGCGGTTCATGGACCCGACGCACGGCTCCGTGCTGCTGGACGGCGTGGACCTGCGCGACATCCCGGTCGCCGACCTGCGGCGCCGCGTGGTCCTGGTGCCGCAGGAGGGCTTCCTGTTCGACGGGACGCTCGCGGAGAACGTCGCGTACGGGTTGAGGCACGAGGACGGCACCACCGCGGCCTCGTCGGACGACACCCGCGTCCGGGGGGCCATCGAGGCGCTGGGGCTGGACGGCTGGGTCGACGAGCTGGCCGACGGCCTCGACACGCACGTCGGGCAGCGCGGCGAGTCGTTGTCGGCGGGGGAGCGGCAGCTGGTCGCGCTCGCCCGGGCCTACCTGGCCGAGGCGGACCTGCTCCTGCTCGACGAGGCGACGTCGGCGGTCGACCCCGCGACAGAGGTGCGGATCGCCCGCGCCCTGGACTCCCTGACCCGCGGCCGCAGCACCCTGACCATCGCGCACCGGCTGTCCACGGCGGAGGCGGCCGACACGGTCGTCGTCGTCGACGCGGGCCGGGTGGTCGAGGTCGGGCACCACGACGACCTCGTGTCGCGCGACGGCCACTACGCCGCGATGCACGCCGCCTGGGTGTCGCAGACCCGGTGATCGCTGGGACGGGTCCGCGGGCGTCCGTTGCCGCGTGGCAGGATCGGTCCGTGTCTTCCAGCCCCGCCGCACCGACCCTCGATCCCGCCGTCGCCGAGCGCCTGAAGCGTGACGACCACGGCCTGGTGGCGGCCATCGTGCAGCAGCACGACTCGCGCGAGGTCCTCATGCTCGGCTGGATGGACGACGAGGCGCTGCACCGCACCCTGACCACCGGCCGGGTCGTGTTCTGGAGCCGCTCGCGCCAGGAGTACTGGCGCAAGGGCGACACGTCCGGCCACGCCCAGTACGTCAAGGCCGTGAGCCTCGACTGCGACGGCGACGCCCTGCTGGTCGAGGTCGACCAGGTCGGCGCCGCCTGCCACACCGGAACCCGTACCTGCTTCGACGCCGGCGGCCCCCTGCCGGCCGTCGTCGGCACCCGTCCCACCGAGACCGGAGATCCTCGATGACCACGCCCACCCTGCCCACGGACGTCGCCGCGGCGGAGGTTCCCTGGGGTGGTACGTGGCCGTCGCTCGACCTGTTCCGCGGGYTGGCCCGGGACCGGCGCGTCATCCCGGTGGTCCGGCGGCTGCTGGCCGACGACGTCACGCCGGTAGGCCTCTACCGCACCCTGGCCGCCGGCCGCCCCGGCACGTTCATCCTCGAGTCGGCCGAGGCCGACGGCAGCTGGGACCGGTACTCGTTCGTCGGCGTGCACTCGCGGGCGACGCTCACGGTGCGCGACGGCTCGGCCGTCTGGGTGGGCGACGTCCCGGTGGGGGTGCCGACGGACGGCGACGCGCTCGACGTGCTGGCCCGGACCCTCGACGCCCTGCGCACCCCCGCGATCTCCGGCCTGCCGCCGCTGACCAGCGGGCTCGTCGGGGCGCTCGGGTGGGACATCGTGCGGCACTGGGAGCCGACCCTGCCCGCCAACGCCCCCGACGAGCTGGGCGTCCCCGAGCTGACGCTGCTGCTGGCCACGGACCTCGCGGTGGTCGACCACCACGACGGCTCGGTGTGGCTGGTCGCCAACGCGATCAACTTCGACGACACCGACGAGCGCGTGGACGAGGCGCACGCGGACGCGCTCGCGCGGCTGGACGCGATGGAGGCGGCCCTGCTGGAGCCGACCGAGTCGGCGGTCGCCGTGCTGGCGGACGTGCCCGAGCCCGAGCTCGCGTTCCGCTCCACCCGTCAGGAGTTCGAGGACTCGGTGCGCACCGGCCAGGAGGCCATCCGCGACGGCGACGTGTTCCAGGTGGTGCTCTCGCAGCGCCTGGACCTGGACTGCCCCGCGGAGCCGCTGGACGTCTACCGGGTGCTGCGGACCATCAACCCGAGCCCGTACATGTACTACCTGCAGCTGCAGGACGCGGACGGCCGCGACTTCGCCGTGGTCGGGTCGAGCCCGGAGACGCTGGTCAAGGTGACGTCGGGCCGCGTGGTGACCTTCCCGATCGCGGGCTCGCGGCCGCGCGGCGCGACGCCCGACGAGGACCGCCGGCTGCAGGACGAGGTGCTCGCGGACCCCAAGGAGCGGGCCGAGCACATCATGCTCGTCGACCTGTCCCGGAACGACCTGGTCAAGGTGTGCGAGCCCACCAGCGTCGAGGTCGTCGAGTTCATGGCGGTCAAGCGCTACTCCCACATCATGCACATCTGCTCGACCGTGGTCGGCCGGCTGCGCGAGGGTGCGACGGCGCTGCAGACGCTGATCGCGACGTTCCCGGCCGGCACCCTGTCCGGTGCGCCCAAGCCGCGCGCGATCGCGCTGATCGACGAGATCGAGCCCGCCCGGCGGGGCATCTACGGCGGCACCGTCGGCTACTTCGACTTCGCCGGCGACATGGACATGGCCATCGCCATCCGCACGGCCCTGATCCGGGAGGGCCGCGCCAGCGTGCAGGCGGGTGGCGGGATCGTCGCGGACTCGGTGCCGGCGCTGGAGTACGAGGAGTCCCGGAACAAGGCCGCGGCGGCCGTGCGCGCCGTCCAGATCGCGTCCCGGCTGCGTCGGGCGGGCGCGTGACGGTGGCTGCGCAGCGTCGCCGGACGGGCCGGGGGAGGGCGGCGGTCCTGCTGCTGCTCCTCGCGGGCCTCACCGCGATCGTCGCCGTGCCCACCTGGTTCACCACGACCGGCACGACAGCCCTGGAGGGCACAGTCACGGTGCAGGTCTCGGGCTCCCAGGTGGCGCCCGCCATCCTCGCGGCCGCGGTGGCCATCCTCGCCGCCGTCGCCGCCGTCGCCCTGGTCGGTCGCGCGGGTCGCTGGGTCGTCGCGGTGGTCGTCGTGGCGTGCGGCGTGCTCGTCGTCGGCACGACTCTTGCCGTGCTGGGCGACCCCGCCGCGGCGGTGACGCCGGTGGTCGCCGACGAGACCGGCGTGGGCCGGCTCGCGGGACCGGTCACGACGAGCGTGTGGCCCTGGCTGGCCGTCGTCGTCGGGGTCCTCGACGTCCTCGCCGGCGTGTGGCTGGTGCTCGCGTCGCGCACGTGGGCGGGGCCGTCCCGTCGGCACGAGAGCGCGGCCGCCCCGGCCGTCGCTGCGGATCCCGACGAGCGGGCCGACTGGGACGCGCTCAGCCGGGGCGACGACCCGTCCTGACCTGCGCCGCGGCGCGCCGGGCTGGGGCTCTGCCGTCCGATAGGGTGAGCGCAGAACCGAGCACGAAGGGCACCACCATGGCCGACAACACCCTCGCGCACCGCGCGCAGAACGCCACGACCACCGAGGCGATGCACCTGCCGCCGACGGCGGCCCCGACCAACCACGGCAAGACGCTCGCCGCCTGGTTCACCACCTACAGCGTGGTGATCGCCTTCACGATCGCCGGGCTCGGCGTCGCGTTCGCCCTGGTGTGGCTGTTCTGGGTCGGCATCGCCCTCGTCGTGCTCGGCCTCGTGATCGGCAAGGTGCTGCAGAGCTCGGGCTACGGCCAGGGCGGCGCCAAGACGCGTGCGCGGGCGGCACGCACCGGCGGGCACTGACCCGCAGCTGTTCCACCGTCATCCGGGACCGGGTGGCGCACGCGACGCAGGAGGACCGATGTCGACCCCCGACGAGCCGCAGAACCCGTACGGCGCACCCCAGCCGCAGGACCCGAACGCCGCGCCGCAGCAGCCGGCGACGCCGCCGCCTCCGGCCGCTCCCCAGTACCCGGCCGCGCCGCAGTACCCCGGTGCGGCGCCGCAGGCACCGGGCGCGCAGCCGCAGGACCCCGGCGCACCGCAGTACCCGAGCGCGCCGCAGTACGGCGCGCCGACCCCGTACCCGGCCGCCGCGCCGTACGGGTCCGCCCCCGGCGGCTACCCGCCGCCCGGCTACGGCGCCGCGTACCCCAAGAACAGCCTCGGCGTCTGGGCGCTGGTCCTGGGCATCCTGTCGTTCGTGCTCTGCGGGATCTTCTCGGCGGTCGCCGCCGTGATCGTCGGCTACAAGGCGCGCAAGGCCGTGGCCAACGGTGAGGCCAACAACGGCGGCATGGCCACGGCCGGGATCGTCCTCGGCTGGATCGGCATCGCGCTGTCGATCGTGGGGATCATCGCGTTCTTCGCGATCATCGGGTCGAACCCGGACTTCTTCACCACCTACGACACCGGCTACTGACATGGCGGCCGTCGACGACGGTCCGCAGCTCCAGCCGACCGGCCCGCTCCCGTCCGTCGCCCTCGCGGCGGGCGTGGCGGGCCGTCGTGCGTCGGTGCGCGGGCCGCTCGTCGCCGGCTTCCTGGTCGCCGCGGCGACCGTGGTCCTCGCTGTGCGCGACCCGCACATCTCCGGCAGCTACGGCTACTGCCCGCTCCACGCGCTGACCGGGCTGTGGTGCCCGGCGTGCGGTGGGCTGCGCGCGACGCACGACCTCGCGCACGGCGACATCGCCGGGGCATGGTCGATGAACCCGCTGTTCGTGCTGGCGGTCCCGCTCGCGATCGCCCTGTGGGCGCGGCTCGTGCTGCGACGGACGCAGGGCCGGGCCGTGCGCCCGACGCCGGCGTGGCTCGCGTGGGTCGGTCTCGCCGTGGTGCTCGCGTTCGGGGTGCTGCGGAACATCCCGGCTCTGGCGCCGTGGTTGGCCCCCTGACCAAGGTCCCTGTCCCACCCACCGGCCTGTGGTCCGGGTCACTCCGGGACCGATCTACGATGTCCCACTGGACCACCGCCACGATCGACGGCGAGGACGAGGTCCGGAACCGACCGGGGGAGAAGGTGAGCTGTCGATGACCGTGCTGGACGACATCGTCGCGGGAGTCCGACTGGACCTGGCCGTCCGGGAGCAGGCCACGCCGCTCGCCGAGGTCAAGGAGCAGGCCCATCGCCGCGAGTCCGCGATCGACTGCGTCGGGCGCCTGCGCGCCGAGGACGCGGTCCGGGTCATCGCCGAGGTCAAGCGGTCGAGCCCGAGCAAGGGCGCCCTCGCCACCATCAAGGACCCCGCCGCGCTGGCCGCCGAGTACGAGAAGGGCGGCGCCGCCGTCATCTCCGTGCTGACCGAGGAGCGCCGCTTCCACGGCTCGCTGGCCGACCTCGACGCGGTGCGTGCCCGGGTCGACATCCCCGTGCTGCGCAAGGACTTCGTCGTCACGCCGTACCAGGTGTGGGAGGCGCGGGCGCACGGCGCCGACCTGGTGCTCCTCATCGTGGCCGCGCTCGAGCAGACCGTGCTCGAGTCGCTGGTCGAGCGGGTGCACTCCCTCGGCATGACCGCCCTCGTCGAGGTGCACGACACCGAGGAGGTCGCGCGCGCGGCCGACGCCGGTGCCAAGGTCATCGGGGTCAACGCCCGCGACCTGCGCTCGCTCGAGGTGGACCGCACCACGTTCGCCCGGGTCGCCCCGGCGATCCCGTCGCACATCGTGAAGATCGCCGAGTCCGGCGTGCGGGGCCCGCACGACGTCATGGACTACGCCCGCGCCGGCGCGGACGCGGTCCTCGTCGGCGAGGCGCTGGTCACGGACGACGCCCCGCGCGAGTCCGTCGCCGACCTCGTGGCGGCGGGTGCGCACCCGTCCCTGCGGGCGGTGCGTCAGTGAGCGGTCGACCGACCGTCGGACCCGTCTCGGACAAGCTGCTCGAGGCCGTCGCGAGCGGACCGCTGTCCACCCACGCCGGCCCGTACTTCGGGGAGTTCGGCGGCCGGTACGTGCCCGAGGCGCTGATCGCGGCGCTCGACGAGCTCGACACGGCGTACCACAAGGCCCTCACCGACCCGGCGTTCGGGCGTGAGCTCGCGCGGCTGCACAAGACCTACACCGGTCGGCCGAGCCCCCTGACGGAGGTGCCCCGGTTCGCCGCGCACGTCGCGCCGGGCGTGCGGGTGTTCCTCAAGCGCGAGGACCTCAACCACACGGGGTCGCACAAGATCAACAACGTGCTGGGGCAGGCCCTGCTGGTCAAGCGCATGGGCAAGACACGCGTGATCGCGGAGACCGGCGCGGGTCAGCACGGCGTCGCCACGGCCACGGCGGCCGCACTGCTCGACCTCGAGTGCACCGTCTACATGGGCGAGGAGGACACCCGCCGCCAGGCGCTCAACGTCGCCCGCATGCGCCTGCTCGGCGCCGAGGTCGTCCCGGTGACCATCGGTACGCGCACCCTCAAGGACGCCATCAACGAGGCGCTGCGCGACTGGGTGGCCAACGTCGAGACCACGCACTACCTGCTGGGCACCGTCACCGGACCACACCCGTTCCCCGAGATGGTGCGCGACTTCCACAAGATCATCGGCGAGGAGGCCAAGGCCCAGCTCCTCGAGGAGATCGGCCGGCTGCCCGACGCCGTGGCCGCGTGCGTGGGCGGCGGGTCCAACGCGATGGGCATCTTCAACGCGTTCCTCGACGACCCCGAGGTCCGGCTGTTCGGCTTCGAGGCCGGCGGCGAGGGCATCTCGTCGGGGCGCCACGCGGCGCGGTTCTCCGGCGGGGAGCCGGGTGTGCTGCACGGCGCGAAGTCGTACCTGCTGCAGGACGACGACGGCCAGACGCTGCCCAGCCACTCGGTGTCGGCCGGCCTGGACTACCCGAGCGTCGGGCCCGAGCACGCGTGGCTGCACGACATCGGGCGCGCCGACTACCGGCCCGTCACCGACGTCGAGGCCATGGAGGCCTTCCGCATCCTGTGCCGGACCGAGGGGATCATCCCCGCGATCGAGTCGGCGCACGCGCTGGCGGGCGCGATCCAGCTGGGCGCTGAGCTCTCGACCTGGACCGGCGACGACGGACACGAGGCCGTGCTGCTGATCAACCTGTCGGGGCGCGGGGACAAGGACGTGGCCACGGCCGCGGCGTGGTTCGACCTGATCGAGGACGAGCCGGTCGTGCTGGCCGACCAGGGGGAGCAGCTGTGAGCGCCGTCGCCGTCCGGTCGCAGGTCGCCGAGCACCTCGACGCGCTCGGTCGCCCGGCGTTCATCGGGTACCTGCCGGTCGGGTACCCCACGGTCGACGGCTCGGTCGAGGCCGTGCGCACGATGATCGACGCCGGCGTGGACGTCGTCGAGCTCGGCGTGCCCTACAGCGACCCGGTCATGGACGGGCCTACCGTGCAGCGCGCGGTCGACGCGGCGCTGGCGGGCGGCACCCGGGTCAGCGACACCATCCGGGCGGTCGAGCAGGTCGCCGGGCGCGGTGCGCCGATCCTCGTGATGACCTACTGGAACCTCGTGCTGCGCTATGGCGTCGACGCGTTCGCGCGCGATCTTGCCGCAGCGGGCGGGGCCGGGCTGATCACGCCGGACCTCATCCCCGACGAGGCCGGCGACTGGCTCGCCGCCTCCGACGCGCACGGCCTGGACCGGGTGTTCCTGGTCGCCCCCAGCTCGACGCCCGAGCGGCTGGCCTCCACGGCCGCGGCCTCCCGGGGCTTCGTCTACGCCGCCTCGACCATGGGTGTCACGGGGGAGCGGTCGACCGTCGGCAGCCGCGCGGAGGAGCTCGTCGCCCACACCCGGGCGGCCGGCGCCCAGCACGTCTGCGTCGGCCTCGGCATCTCGCGTCCCGAGCAGGCCGCGGAGGTCGCCGGCTACGCCGACGGCGTCATCGTCGGCTCGGCGCTGGTGCGCACGCTGCTCGACGCGCCCGACGAGGCGGCGGGGCGTCAGGCCTTGGCCCGACTCACGGCCGACCTCGCCGAGGGCGTCCGCTCCGCGACCGGACGCGACCGGTGAGCGCGCTGCTGCCGCTCGCCATCCCGAGCCCGTCGCAGGGCGTCTGGCACCTCGGGCCCTTCCCGGTGCGCGCCTACGCGTTCGCCATCCTGCTCGGCATCGTCGTGGCGCTCTGGATGACACGGCGCCGCTGGATCGAGCGTGGGGGCGAGCCGGACACGACCCTGGAGATCGCGTTCTGGGCAGTGCCGTTCGGCATCGTCGGCGGCCGGATCTACCACGTCATCACCTCGCCCGACGCGTACTTCGGCGTCGGGGGGAGCCCGATCCGTGCCCTGTACATCTGGGAGGGCGGCCTCGGCATCTGGGGTGCCGTCGCCCTCGGTGGTGTCGGCGCCTGGATCGGAGCCCGCCGCCAGGGCGTCCGGCTCGCACCCTGGGCCGACGCCCTCGCGCCCGGCCTGCTCGTGGCGCAGGCGATCGGCCGGCTGGGCAACTGGTTCAACCAGGAGCTCTACGGCAGCCCGACCACCCTGCCGTGGGGCCTGCGCATCGACCCCGAGCACATGCCCGTCGGCGACCCCGCGGGCACGCTCTACCACCCGACGTTCCTGTACGAGATCATCTGGAACCTCGCGGGTGCCGCGCTGCTGATCTGGATCGACCGCAAGTTCCGGCTCGGCTACGGCCGCGTCTTCTGGCTCTACGTCGTCATCTACACGACCGGCCGGCTGTGGATCGAGCTGCTGCGCATCGATCCGGCGCACCACATCCTGGGCCTGCGCCTCAACGTCTGGACGTGCATCATCGTCGGCCTCGGAGCGCTGGTAGCGTTCGTGGTGGTCGGACGCCGGCACCCAGGACGTGACACGACCCTCCTGCTGGCACCCCCGACCGCGCAGGACGACGAGGAGAACGCGACCGACCCCGCCCGCTGACCCGCGGAGGGCTGGTAGCTCCCCCTCATCGCTGACGATGCGAACGGTCCGCCGACCGCCCTGTATCGTCGCCACACACTGGGCCGACGACGTCCCGCGTTCCCCCCTTGTTCGTGCTACGCCCCGACCCCTCGGGGACCGTGAGGACGGTGCTGATGTCGACGTCGCCCGCGAGCCCTGGCGCCATGAGTGCGCCGCCGCCGCAGGGTCTTTACGACCCCGCTGCCGAGCACGACGCGTGCGGTTTCGCGTTCGTCGCGACGCTGCGCGGGACGCCCGGCCGGGACATCGTCGACGCGGGCCTCACCGCACTGCTCAACCTCGACCACCGCGGCGCCGTGGGCGCCGAGGAGGACAGCGGCGACGGCGCCGGCATCCTCACGCAGATCCCGGACGCCTTCCTGCGCGACGTGGTGGACGCGGAGCTCCCGCCCGCCGGCTTCTACGCCATCGGCATGGCGTTCCTGCCCGTCGACGAGACCGAGCAGCGGCGCGCCGTCGCGGCTCTCGAGTCGATCGCCGCGGAGGAGAAGCTCGACGTGCTCGCGTGGCGCGAGGTCGTCGTCACCGCCGACCTGGTCGGGCCCACCGCGCGCGCGTCGATGCCGGTCTTCCGCCAGCTCGTGGTCGCGGACCCGTCGCGCGAGCTCTCGGGCATCGACCTCGACCGCCGCGCGTACCGGCTTCGCAAGCGTGCCGAGCGCGAGCACGGCCTCTACTTCGCGTCGCTGTCGGCGCGCACCCTGGCCTACAAGGGCATGCTCACCACGGGCCAGCTCGAGCCGTTCTTCGCGGACCTCTCGGACCCGCGCTACGCCTCCGAGATCGCGCTGGTGCACTCGCGCTTCTCCACCAACACGTTCCCGTCCTGGCCGCTCGCGCAGCCGTTCCGGATGATCGCCCACAACGGCGAGATCAACACGGTCCGCGGCAACCGGAACTGGATGGCGGCCCGCGAGGGCACGCTGGCCAGCGAGGAGCTGGGCGACCTGGCGCCGCTCATGCCCGTCTGTACCCCCGGCGGCTCGGACTCGGGCAGCTTCGACGAGGTCCTCGAGCTGCTGCACMTGTCCGGCCGCACGCTGCCGCACGCCGTGATGATGATGATCCCGGAGGCGTGGGAGAACCACGCCCAGATGGATCCCGCGCGGCGCGCGTTCTACGAGTACCACTCGACGCTGATGGAGCCGTGGGACGGCCCCGCGGCGATCACGTTCACCGACGGCACGCTGATCGGGTCCGTGCAGGACCGCAACGGGCTGCGTCCCGGTCGGTACTGGGTCACCGAGGACGGGCTGGTCGTCTGCGCGTCCGAGGCCGGCGTGCTGGACATCGACCCCGCCACGATCGTCGCCAAGGGACGGCTGGAGCCCGGCCGCATGTTCCTGGTGGACACCGGCAAGGGCCGCATCATCGACGACCAGGAGATCAAGTCGTCGCTCGCGGCGCAGCGTCCCTACGCCGACTGGGTCCGCGACAACTCCGTCTACCTGCCGCAGCTGCCCGAGCGCGAGCACGTCGCGCACTCGGCCGCCTCGGTCCGTCGCCGTCAGCGCGCGTTCGGGTACACCGAGGAGGAGCTCAAGATCCTTCTCAGCCCGATGGCCGCCGCCGGCGCCGAGCCGCTGGGCGCCATGGGCTCCGACACGCCGGTCGCCGTGCTCTCGAGCCGGCCGCGGATGCTCTTCGACTACTTCACACAGATGTTCGCGCAGGTGACCAACCCGCCGCTGGACGCCATCCGCGAGGAGCTGGTCACCGCGATCGGCGGCGCGATCGGGCCCGAGCCCAACCTGCTCGAGGACGGCCCGGGCCACGCCCGCAAGCTGATCCTGCCGTTCCCGGTGATCGACAACGACCAGCTGGCGAAGATCGTGCACGTGGCCAAGGAGCCCTCGCTGGGCTTCCGGGCCACCACCGTCCGCGGCCTGTACAAGGTGTCCGGCGGGGGAGAGGCGCTCGAGGCGCGCCTCGAGGAGATCTTCGCCGAGGTGGACGCCGCGGTCGCCGACGGCGTCAGCTTCATCGTGCTCTCGGACCGCAACTCGGACGCGGACCTCGCGCCGATCCCGTCGCTGCTGCTGCTGAGCGCGGTCCACCACCACACGCTGCGCCGGCACACCCGCACGATGATCTCGCTGGTGGTCGAGGCCGGCGACGTGCGCGAGGTGCACCACACCGCGCTGCTCATCGGCTACGGCGCGGCCGCGGTGAACCCGTACCTCGCGATGGAGACCGTCGAGGACCTGGCGCGCTCGGGGTACCTGCCCGGCGTCGGCCCGGAGAAGGCGGTCGCCAACCTCATCAAGGCGCTCGGCAAGGGCGTGCTCAAGGTCATGTCGAAGATGGGCATCTCGACCATCGCGTCCTACCGCGGCGCGCAGGTGTTCGAGGCCATCGGGCTCTCGCAGCCGCTGGTCGACAAGTACTTCACCGGCACCACCAGCCGGCTCGGCGGGATCGGCCTCGACGTCATCGCGGCCGAGGTCGCGGCCCGGCACGCCGACGCCTACCCGGCCAGCGGCAACCGCCAGGCGCACCTGCGGCTCGCGGTCGGCGGGGAGTACCAGTGGCGTCGCGACGGCGAGGACCACCTGTTCGACCCCGAGACCGTGTTCCGCCTCCAGCACTCGACGCGGACCCGGCAGTTCGACGTCTTCCAGCAGTACACCACGCGGGTCGACGAGCAGTCGTCGCGCCTGATGACGCTGCGCGGGCTCCTGGCGTTCAAGGACGGCGTCCGCGAGCCGGTGCCGCTCGACGAGGTCGAGCCCGTGAGCGAGATCGTCAAGCGGTTCAACACCGGCGCGATGTCCTACGGGTCGATCTCGATGGAGGCCCACGAGACCCTCGCGATCGCGATGAACAGCATCGGCGCCAAGTCGAACACCGGCGAGGGCGGCGAGGACCCCGAGCGGCTCCACGACCCCGCCCGGCGTTCGGCGATCAAGCAGATCGCCTCGGGACGGTTCGGCGTCACCAGCGAGTACCTCACCAACGCCGACGACATCCAGATCAAGCTCGCGCAGGGCGCCAAGCCCGGCGAGGGCGGCCAGCTGCCGGGCAACAAGGTGTACCCGTGGATCGGGCGGACGCGGCACTCGACGCCGGGCGTCGGCCTGATCTCGCCGCCCCCGCACCACGACATCTACTCGATCGAGGACCTGGCGCAGCTGATCCACGACGCCAAGAACGCGAACCCGCGGGCGCGGATCCACACCAAGCTGGTCAGCGAGTTCGGCGTCGGCACCATCGCGGCGGGCGTCGCCAAGGCGCACTCGGACGTCGTGCTGATCTCGGGTCACGACGGCGGCACCGGCGCGAGCCCCCTGACGTCGCTCAAGCACGCGGGCACCCCGTGGGAGATCGGCCTGGCCGAGACCCAGCAGACGCTCGTGCTCAACAACCTGCGCGACCGCGTGGTCGTCCAGGTCGACGGCCAGCTCAAGACGGGACGCGACGTCCTCATCGGCGCGCTGCTCGGGGCCGAGGAGTTCGGCTTCGCCACGGCGCCGCTGGTGGTCTCGGGCTGCATCATGATGCGCGTCTGCCACCTCGACACCTGCCCGGTGGGCGTCGCGACGCAGAACCCTGAGCTGCGCGCCCGGTTCACGGGCAAGCCCGAGTTCGTCGTCACGTTCATGGAGTTCATCGCCGAGGAGGTCCGCGCGCTGCTCGCGCAGCTGGGCTTCCGCACGCTGCTCGAGGCCGTCGGGCACGTCGAGCTGCTGGACACCCGCGCGGCGATCGACCACTGGAAGGCCGAGGGCCTCGACCTGGCCCCGGTCCTCGCGGTCCCGTCGCCCGTCGCCGGCACCGAGCTGCATCGCACCAAGGACCAGGACCACGGCCTCGACCGCGCCTTGGACAACCGGCTGATCGCCCTGGCCGAGGACGCCCTGGAGCGCCGCGAGCCGGTCCGGATCGACCTGCCCGTCCGCAACGTCAACCGGACGGTCGGCACCATGCTCGGCCACGAGGTGACCAAGCGGTTCGGCGGGGAGGGCCTCGCGGACGACACCATCGACGTGACCCTCACGGGCTCGGCGGGCCAGTCGTTCGGCGCGTTCCTGCCGCGGGGCATCACGCTGCGGCTGTTCGGCGACGCCAACGACTACGTCGGCAAGGGCCTCTCGGGCGGCCGGATCGCGGTCCGCCCCGACCGGAACGCCGCCCTGTCCAGCGAGCACAACGTCGTCGCGGGCAACGTCATCGGCTACGGCGCGACCACCGGGCAGATCTTCCTGCGCGGGCTGGTCGGCGAGCGGTTCGGCGTCCGGAACTCCGGCGCGACGCTGGTGGTCGAGGGCGTGGGCGACCACGGCTGCGAGTACATGACCGGCGGCACCGTCCTGGTGCTCGGCCGGACCGGCCGCAACTTCGGCGCCGGCATGTCCGGCGGCACGGCCTACGTGCTCGACCTGGAGCCCGCGCTGGTGAACATCGACGCGCTGCGGTCCAACGAGCTCGCACTCGACCCGCTCGACGACGAGGACGCCGAGACCGTCCAGGCGCTGCTGCGTGCGCACCTCGACGAGACCGGCTCGCCCGTCGCCGCCCAGCTGCTCGACGACTTCCCGACGACCCGGGCGCGGTTCACGCGCCTGCTGCCCACCGAGTACGCCCGCGTCCGCCGCGCGCTCGCCAAGGCCGAGGCCGACGGCCTCGACCCGGCTGCGCCCGGCGTGTGGGACCAGATCCTGGAGGTGGCCCGTGGCTGACCCCCGCGGCTTCCTGAAGGTGCGGGACCGTGAGCTCCCGCCCAACCGCCCCGTCGACGTGCGCCTGCGCGACTGGAAGGACGTGCACGCCCACCTGCAGGACGGCCAGCCGTACCTCAAGGAGCAGGCCGGGCGCTGCATGGACTGCGGCATCCCGTTCTGCCACAACGGCTGCCCGCTCGGGAACCTCATCCCCGAGTGGAACGACCTCGTGTGGCGCGGGCAGTGGTCCGACGCGATCGACCGCCTGCACGCGACGAACAACTTCCCGGAGTTCACGGGCCGCATCTGCCCCGCGCCGTGCGAGTCGAGCTGCGTGCTGGGCATCAACCAGCCGGCCGTGACCATCAAGAACGTCGAGGTCTCGATCATCGACGAGGCGTTCGACCGCGGGTACGTCACGCCGCAGGTCCCGCAGCGCCTGACGGGTCACACCGTCGCGGTCGTCGGCTCGGGGCCGGCCGGCATGGCCGCCGCCCAGCAGCTCACGCGCGCCGGCCACACGGTCGCCGTGTACGAGCGTGACGACGCCATCGGCGGGCTGATGCGGTACGGCGTGCCGGACTTCAAGCTCGAGAAGATCCACATCGACCGCCGGCTGGCGCAGATGGAGGCCGAGGGCACGCGGTTCCGCCCGGGCGTCGAGGTCGGCCGGGACGTCACGTGGCCGCAGCTGCAGGCCCGGTACGACGCGATCGTCATCGCGACCGGCGCCACCGTGCCGCGCGAGCTGCAGGTGCCCGGCAAGGAGCTGGGCGGCGTGCACGTCGCCATGGAGTTCCTGCACCAGGCCAACGCGGTCGCCGCGGGCAAGCCGGTGGCGGACCAGATCAGCGCCGAGGGCAAGCACGTCATCATCATCGGCGGCGGTGACACCGGGTCGGACTGCCTGGGCACCGCGCTGCGGCAGGGGGCCGCGTCGGTGACGACGCTGGCCATCGGGAAGCGTCCGCCGGAGGACCGGCCGGCGCACCAGCCGTGGCCCACCGACCCGATCCTGTTCGAGGTCTCGTCCTCCCACGCGGAGGGCGGCGACCGCGACTACCTCGCGTCGACCGTCGAGTTCGTCGGTGACGACGCGGGTGCGGTCCGCTCGTTGCGGCTGGCGACCACCCAGTACCTGTCCGACGGGCGGCGCGTGCCGACGCCCGGGACGGAGCGGGAGATCCCCGCCGACCTGGTGCTGGTGGCGATGGGCTTCACCGGCCCGGAGGTCAGCCCGCTGACCGACCAGATCGGCATCGAGCTGACGCCCCGCGGGCTCGTCTCCCGCACCGACGACTACGCGACGACGGTCCCCGGGGTGTTCGTCGCGGGCGACGCGGGCCGCGGTCAGTCCCTCATCGTCTGGGCGATCGCGGAGGGCCGTGCGGCCGCCGCGGCCGTCGACACGTACCTCTCGGGCAGCACCGAGCTGCCGTCACCCGTCACCGCCAGCACCGTGGCGCTGCGCCCCTGAACCCCTCCTGACCGGGGGTCCTCTACCGGCCGGCCATGGTGGCCGGACGGGACCTTCGGTCCGACCACGAAAACACGGAAGGCATAGGCTCGCCCCATGCGTAGAGCAAAGATCGTCTGCACCATCGGCCCCGCGACGGAGTCGGCGGAGCAGATCCAGGCCCTCGTCGATGCCGGGATGGACGTGGCGCGGCTGAACCGCAGCCACGGCGACACCGAGGTGCACAAGAAGGTGTACGACAACGTCCGCGCGGCTGCGCAGGCGTCCGGCCGGTCGGTCGCGGTCCTCGTCGACCTGCAGGGCCCGAAGATCCGCCTCGGCCGGTTCGTCGAGGGCAAGCACGACCTCGCGGTCGGTGACACGTTCACCATCACGACCGAGGACGTCGAGGGCACCAAGGAGCTCGTGTCGACGACCCACAAGGGTCTGCCGAACGACGCCCGCGTGGGCGACCCGATCCTCATCGACGACGGCAAGGTCCTGGTCCGCGTGACCGCCGTCGAGGGCCCCCGCGTGGTGACCCGCGTCGAGGTCCCCGGCCCCGTGTCGAACAACAAGGGCCTCAACCTGCCCGGCGTCGCCGTGTCCGTCCCCGCGATGAGCGACAAGGACGAGGAGGACCTGCGCTGGGCCCTGCGCGTCGGAGCCGACATCATCGCCCTGTCGTTCGTGCGGTCCGCCGTCGACTACGACGACGTGCGCCGGATCATGGAGGAGGAGAACCGGGTCGTCCCGGTCATCGCCAAGATCGAGAAGCCGCAGGCCGTCGAGAACCTGGCCGAGATCATCGCGGCGTTCGACGGCATCATGGTCGCCCGCGGCGACCTGGGCGTCGAGCTGCCCCTCGAGCAGGTCCCGCTCGTGCAGAAGCGCGCGGTCGAGCTGGCCCGCCGCAGCGCGAAGCCGGTCATCGTCGCCACGCAGGTGCTCGAGTCGATGACCACCAACCCGCGCCCGACCCGCGCCGAGACCTCGGACTGCGCCAACGCGGTGCTCGACGGCGCCGACGCGGTCATGCTCTCGGGCGAGACCAGCGTGGGCGACTACCCGATCGAGACCGTGCGCACCATGGCGCGGATCATCGAGGCCACCGAGGAGCTCGGTCGCGAGCGCATCGCCCCCCTCGGCTCGACCCCGCACACCCGCGGTGGCGCCATCACGCGCGCCGCGGCCGAGATCGGCGAGACGCTCGACGTGAAGTACCTGGTGACCTTCACGCAGTCGGGCGACTCGGCCCGCCGCATGTCGCGCCTGCGCTCCGCCATCCCGCTGCTCGCCTTCACGCCGAACGAGGACGTGCGCAACGTGCTCTCGCTCAGCTGGGGCCTGCAGACGTACCAGGTGCCGCCCGTCGAGAACACCGACGCGATGGTCAACCAGGTCGACTCGACGCTGCGCGCCAACGGCCTGGCCGAGATCGGCGACTACGTCGTCGTCGTCGCCGGTGCCCCGGTGGGCGTGGTCGGCTCGACGAACTCGATCGTCGTGCACAAGATCGGCGACGAGGAGAGCGTGAGCGGCCGCGTCGCCTGACGCCTGACTCGCACGTGCTGGACGGAAGGCCCGGGGGATACCCCCGGGCCTTCTGCCGTGTCCCACGGGCGTCGCGAGGACGCGGGCGTCGTTGCCCGGCGTCCGCCCGACCTGTCACCATCGAGGGGCAGACCGGGCGGCGCAGCGCGCGGACGTGGCCCGCGGGCGGGCGGGCGCGCGTGGGGGAGCCGTGGACGATCCGGGTCCGGAGATCCCGTTCGTCGACGTCGTCGTCGGCGACGCCCTGACCCTGCGCGCGGACCTCCTCGTGCTCCCAGCCACCGCGAGCGGCACCCTGGGCGAGCCGTGGCACTCGTACCTCACGCGGCTCGGCGTCAGCCTCCCGGTCGACGGAGCAAGCCTGGGGCGGCTCGTGATGGTCCCTGTGCATCGCGGTTCGTCGGCGCGGAACGTGGCGGTCGCCGCGACGGTCGGGGCGGGCGGCGAGCCGGCGGAGCCGCAGGTCATCGTCCAGATCGCCGAGCAGCTCGGGCAGGCCACGCGGGACGACGGGTTCGACGTCGTGGTGACGCCCGTGCTGGGCTCGGGGGTGGGGCGGCTCGAGCCGGAGGCGGCGCTCGGCGGCCTGGTCGACGGGTTCATCCGGACGGCGGCGCCCGGCGCCAGGCTGCGCGTCGTCGCCCGGTCCGAGACCGAGCAGGTCGTCCTCGACGGGTGGCTCGAGAAGCTCCTGGTCGACGCGCTGATGGCCCGGCTCGGTGCGGAGGTGAGCAGCGAGCAGATCGCCGAGCTGGCGGCGTCGTCGGTCGGGCACGGCGCCGAACCCGACTCGTCGTCCGCCCCCGACCCGAAGCCCGGCTTCGCCGCGCATCCGATCGCCCCGCCGCCGCCGTCGTCGTCGTCAGCAGAGGAGCCGAACGGCCCGCCGTCGTGGGCCGGGCCGAACGACCCGTCGTCGGCCGCGCCAAGCATCCCGTCGTCGTCGGCCGAGCCCAACTCTGCGCCGTCGTCGGCGGCCGAGCCCGACTCGCCTCCGTCGTCGTCCGCCGAGCCGAGCGCCCCGCCGCCCGTGGCCGTCGTGGACGAGACGTCCACCGGTCGCACGAGGCTGGTGCACGACCAGCCTGCGTCGGCCGACCAGCTCGGCCGCGCGAGCCTGGCGGCCGAGGTCGCGAGCCTGCTGCGGGAGCTGGCGGCGAGCGACGACCGGTCGGACGAGGCGTTCGCGGTCCACCTCGATGCCCCGTGGGGCGCGGGCAAGAGCAGCCTGGTCGGGTTCATCGGCCAGGAGCTCTCCGTGCCGGAGGGCGACGATCCGGGCTGGACCGTGATCACCCTCGACGCGTGGCGGTCGTCGCAGCTGTCGCCCGCGTGGTGGGCGCTCCTGGGTCATCTGCGCTCGGGGGTCCGGGAGTCGATGGATCGTCGGGGCAGGATCCGGTTCTCGTGGCGCCGTTTCGTCACCGCGGCGCGCCGGCTCTGGCGGATCTGGCTGCCCCCGGCCATCGTGGTCGTGATCCTGCTGGTGCTGTGGCTGGTGCAGGGCGATGTCGGCCCGACGATGACGGTGCTCACGGGCGTCGTCGCCTTCACGGTGGCGATCGGCGGCCTGCTCGGCAAGTTCTTCTCCCTGGACTCGCTGCAGGGCGCGCGTGTGCACGAGCGGCTCAACGAGAACCCCATGGAGGAGGTCTCCGAGCAGATCTGGGCGGTCCGGCAGCAGAGTCCGAAGAACGTCCTGCTGGTCCTCGACGACCTCGACCGGTGCAACGAGCGGTTCGCGGTGGAGCTGCTCGACGCGGTGCAGACCCTCCTGCGCAAGGGGCCCGAGCGACCGCGCCGGCGTGCTCCGCAGCAGAAGCGGATGCCGGCGCTGGTCGTGCTGGCCGTCGGGGACGGGCGCTGGCTCCGGGCGGCCTACGAGGACGCGTACAAGGTCTTCTCGCCGTACGTGAGCGAGCCGGGGCGGCCTCTGGGGCACCTGTTCCTGGACAAGCTGTTCCAGCTGCGCATCGAGCTGCCGACGCTCAACCGCACCCAGGTCAAGGGCTACCTGTCCGGCCTGCTGAACGTCACGCCGCCCCACCCCACCGCGGACCTCGACGACCTCCTGGACCGGATCGCCAAGGCGCCGTCCGAGGTGGGCGCGGACTCGCTCGACGAGCGGATGACCGACCTCATGGGCGAGGCGCGCGGGGTCGACGAGGTCCAGCGGCAGCAGGTGGCCGCGAAGGTGCTGGAGACCCGCCGCAACGACCCGGAGCGCAGGCAGCGCGAGCGTCACATCCTCGAGGAGTTCGCCGAGCTGCTCGAGCCCAACCCGCGGGCGACGAAGCGGTTCCTCATGGCGTACAACGTGGCGTTCGCGGCGCGGCTGTGCGAGCTCGACCCGCCCGAGCCCAAGACGCTGGCCCTCTGGACCGTGGTGACCACCCGGTGGCCGGCGCTCGCCGAGTGGGTCCGCGGCGAGCTGCCCGACGGCGACCTCGCGCTGGTCGACGCACCGGGCCACCCGAGCGGCCTG
Source organism: Cellulomonas sp. P5_C6 (assembly GCF_054049635.1). Taxonomy (NCBI): domain Bacteria; kingdom Bacillati; phylum Actinomycetota; class Actinomycetes; order Micrococcales; family Cellulomonadaceae; genus Cellulomonas; species Cellulomonas sp. P5_C6. The sequence continues at coordinate 25,246 of NZ_JBFULZ010000028.1, forward strand.
CTGCGTGATCCCGAGGTGCGGGTGGTCGTGGGGTCCGACAAGGGCGGCCCGCTGGACCTCGAGCGCGTGATGAGGTGCTGCGGGTACCAGCCGCCGGCCACGGGTCCGGGCTGACGCCGACTCTGGCCGGCTCGGGCGGTCAGGACTGGCRCAGCGGGGGGTGACCCTCGGACGCCTGSACGACGACGACCCCCTGGCCSGAGAGGCCSAGCTGGTACGCCTCGCCGGACCCGCGACCGATCGCCGCCGAGAGCTTGGCSGTCTTGCGCACGSTCGACGTSAGCGACGTGGACCACAGCACGGCGGCCTGCACGTCGACGAACGTCGGCACGTCCACGTTCAGCACGACGGGGGTGCCGTAGGCCGTCACGGCGATCGCCCCGGAGCCGGAGAACGTCGTGTTGAACAGGCCGCCGCTGATCATCGAGGCGCCCTCGACGCGCTGGATGTCCCAGGTCAGGGAGCTCTCGAACGCGAGGATGTTCGTGCCGTTGACCGTGACGCTCTCGTTCTCCAGCTCGAGGACGAAGATCTCGTCGGCGTCCTGGGCCAGGAACACGTCCCCGCTGCCGGACACCTTCATGAGCGACATGCCCTCGCCGGTGAAGGCCTTCTTGAACATCTTGGAGACCCCGCCGCTGCCCTGGTAGGCGAAGTCGACGTCACCCTGGTAGGCGACCATCGAGCCCTGCTTGGCGTAGAAGAACCCGCCGGTGCCGGCGAGGTCGACCTTGAGCATCCGTTCGTTCTGCAGGACGAAGCTGCCGGGTGCGGTGGAGCGTTCGGCGTTCTGGAACAGGGAGCCTCTCATCGCCCGATGCTATCGGCGGCGCCCGTCACGTCGGCCAGCAGTCGCCCCGCCGCGGTCTCGAAGCGGGTGGGGTCGCCGTGCGACCGCGCGACGAGCATCGCCCCCTCGAGCCCGCCGACGATGATCCGGGCGGCCTCGTCCGACGGTCCCGTGAGCCGGAGCGCTCCCTGCGCGCGCCCCGCGTCGAGCACCTGCTCGAGCCACGCCTCGTTGTCGTCGAAGAACGTGGTGACGGCCGCCCGCATGGGCTCGGGGAGGGTGGGGTACTCGGCGGCGAGCATGCCGCACAGGCACATCCGCTGGTCGCGCAGGACGTCGGTGTACAGGGCGACGTAGGCGTCGAGCTTGCGGCGGGCGTCGTCGGGGCGCTCGGCGATCACGGTCAGCGCGGCCGCGAACCGCTGGGCGTAGCGGTGGATGAGGGCCTCGCCGAGGTGGGCCTTCGTCGCAAAGTGGTAGTGCAGGCTCGGCTTGGCGATGCCGAGCTCCGTGGCGACGTCGGCGTAGCTGAACCCGTTGAAGCCGCGCGTCTGCACCAGACGCTCGGCGACGTCGAGGATCCGGGTGCGGGTGTCGGGTGTCGAGCGCGCCTCGGTCCGGGTCATGCCTGGAGCCCCCCGCGGGTGAGAGTCGTTGACACCTACCTACTAGAAGGTCAGGATACCTCATATCAGGAGAGAACGCCCGAGGTACGAGGAGGCCGGACCGATGCAGGAGACAGCGCACAAGACGTTCCAGGCGCCCGACGAGACCCGGGAGTTCCCGCACGGCAGAGCAGAGATCATCACCGTGGGCGACAGCGAGATCGGCCGCCTGGTGCTCGACCCGGGCTGGCGCTGGTCCGTCGACGTCAAGCCGATCGCGGGCACGCCGAGCTGCCAGGCGCCGCACTTCCAGTACCACGTGAGCGGGCGGCTGGCGATCCGCATGGATGACGGCACCGAGATGGTGGCGGGCGCCGGCGACGTCACGTCCCTGCCCCAGGGGCACGACGCCTGGGTGCTCGGCGACGAACCCGTCGTGGTCGTCGACTGGTACGGCGCCAGTGACTACGCGCGCAGGCGGTGATCGCGATGAGCGAGGCGGAGAACAAGGCCGTCGTCGAACGGCTGGTCCAGTGCCTGAACGACCGCAAGATCGAGGTCATGGACGACCTGTTCCACGAGGACGCGGTGATGGACTGGCCGCAGTCGGGAGAGACGGTCGTCGGCGGCGACGCCCGGCGCGGCGTCTACGGGGCGTTCCCGGGGCTGCCGACGATCACGCCACGGCGGCTGCTGGCCGAGAACGACCTGGTCGTGCTGGAGGCGCGGCTGGACTACGACGGTCCGGTGTTCCTGAGCACGTTCATCTTCGAGCTCCGGGACGGGAAGATCGCGCGTGAGACCGCGTACTGGGCGGAGCCGTTCGAGGCGCCCGCCTGGCGAGCGCAGTGGGTCACGATCGCGTGAGCCCCGGCCGCACGTAGACCGTCGTCGCGGTCCGCGTGCGGCTCAGGCTGCGGGTGAACAGGCTCAGGCGCCGGTCGAGCGGCGGGGAGTCCCGCCAGGTCGGCGCCACCGCGGCGAGCAGGGCGGACAGCGGCCCGGTCTCGGCGCCGGTCGTCGCCAGCCACCGCAGCACCCGCGCGTCCACCTCCTCGCGCCCGACCAGCGGCGAGGGGAACGCGGACGTGACCGTGAGCTCGCCGACCGCGCCCGTMGCCGGGTCGACCCGCAGCGAGACACCCGCGCGCTGCCGGGCGGCCAGGGAGGCACGCAGCACGCCGGGCACCTCCGGGGTCAGGCTCGCGATCTCGTCGGGCAGCCGGCAGGCCGCGAGCACCTCGCGGACCAGCTCGGGGCGCCAGCCGCTGAGCTCGTAGTAGACCTTCAGCCCCCAGCGGCCGTCGGCCGCCAGGCCCACCCCGATCTGCTGGCACCAGCCCGCRGTGGCCAGCAACGCGGTCGCGGCGTGGACGGGGGCGCCGTCGGGGACGCCCGCCGCGACGAGGGCACCGGACTCGCGCGCCCGCCAGCCGGGCACGTCGCCGCCGTGCATCGACACGTACGCCTTGAGGGTCGCCGAGGCGTCCGCGTGCAGGTCGAGGCCACCCCAGAGCCAGAACCGGCTCCCGTCCGGGACGGGCAGGTCACGGTCGGTGAGCAGGGCGAGCACGTCCCGGGCGGCGTGCCAGGCGTCCTCGAGCCCGAGGTGGTCGGCGGTCCGGGCCACGGCCGCGAGGCCGGAGCGCGCGCGCCGGTGCGGAGCGAGGCGGGGGTCGCCCACCTCGCAGGCGAGCCGGAGGGCGGGGGCGTGGTGCGCGGCGAGCTGCACCGACAGCTCGACCGGAAGCCCGGCGGCCAGGGACGACAGCTGCTCGGCGGGCCACGGCGAGGGCGCGGCGAGGCTCTCGCGGGTGAGCGCACCGAAGGCGGCGCGCGCGACGGCGGTGTCCACGCCCTGGCTGACGGCGGCGTCGGCGACGACCGGGTCCCAGCGGTCGTCGCGGGCACGGGCGGGAGGTCGGCGTGCTGGTACCGACGGCCACGGGCGGGTGGCCAGGAGCGCGTCGAGCGCGGTCGCCGTGGTGAAGGCGCCGCGGGAGTCGGTCGTGCGGGCGGCTGCGTGGCCGTCGTGGGCGGCGGGGACCAGCAGGACCGTGGAGCCCGGCCACTGCCCGTTCCGCTGGACGCCCGTGAGCAGCCGGTCCAGCGGCGTCGGCACGCCGAGCGCGGCCGCGATCCGCACGAGGTCGGCCGGGTCGCCGGTCGCCGGCACCTCGAGCGGGCGGCTCCCCGCGGGGCGGCCGGCGAGCTGCCACGCGCTGAGCACGAGGGCCGTCGGGTGCGCGGTGCCCGGCCACCAGTGGCTCGACCAGGCGCGGTCCGCGCCGAAGCGCTCGACCCACCGGGCGGCGAGCTGCTCGCGAGACAGCCGGGCGCCCTCGTGCTGCGCCATCAGCACGGCCGCGGTGACCTCAGGCATCGCGTCGGACCAGCGGCCCGCCGCGTGCGAGCCGGCATAGGTGCGCACCCCGTCCGCGACGGAGTGCTCGTCGAGGAAGGCCCACGTCCTCGCGTCGACGGTCCGTCCCGTGGCCGACAGCAGCCGCACCGCCCAGGCCGTCGAGTCGGCGTCCGGACGGACCGTCGGGGACCAGCCCCAGGCGGCGTCGCGCGAGGTGCGCCGG
>NZ_JBFULZ010000029.1:0-29172 GCF_054049635.1 Cellulomonas sp. P5_C6
ACGCGCTGCTGCACGTGCCACCCCGCTGCGCCGACGGCCGGCGCAGCGCGGCGACCAGCGGTTCGAGGTCGCCCTCACGCCGGCTGGCGGTCAGCGCGACCCACGTGCCGGACGAGTCGTGCAGCGTGCCGCCGGGCGTGCACACCACGACGCTGACGGGCAGGAAGTCGTCGGGCACGCGCCCGGCCTCGGGGGCGTCGGCGTGCGGGGTGCCGGGCGACTGTGACTCGTCGGCCGAGACCAGGTCCAGGTCCGCGAGCACCTGCTGCGAGAGGCAGTCGGCGGTCGCGGCGAGGACGGCGGTGGGCGCCGCGTCCTGCGCGGGCTCGGGGGTGCTGCAGGCCGCGAGACTGACCAGCAGGGCGACGGGCAGCACGAGGCCGGCGGCCCACCGCGCACGCGTGCCCATCTCGCCCCCCTGTCGCATCCGCCCATGCCGACGGACACCCCCGGGGGTGTGGACGAGCACGGGAGCGCCGACCGCGACGTCGGCGCAATCAGAGAGTAAGCACAGTCATGGGGGAAATGACCGGGTGAGACCGGATCGTTAGGCAGCGGGGTCGGATCGTGAGCGTCCTGTGACCGGAGGGACCGTCTCGGGGCGGGGGGCGTCCGTCCCGTCGGCCAGCCGCAGCGGCTGCGCGGGCGGCTGCTCGGTGCGTCGACGCGTGAGGTGGCGCAGGATCCAGTCGACGCACACGCCGATCGCGAGGCCGCCCACGACGCCGACCGCGACGGCCGCGATCGTGTGCGAGCCGAGCCAGGCACCGGCGCCGACGCCGATGAGCGTCGAGTAGCAGCCCCAGGTGATCGCCGCGATCGCCGTCAGTCCCATGAAGCGCCGGCGGCTGTAGTGGACGGCGCCCGCGGTCATGTTCACGGCCACGCGGCCGATCGGGATGTAGCGCGCGGCGATGATGAACGCGGCACCACGGTTCGCGAGCGCGTTCTCGGCCCAGTCGATGGCGGCCTGACCCCGCGCGGACCTGAGCAGCCGCAGCTGGCGCACCTTCACCTTGGTGCCGATCTGGTAGGCGATCTGGTCGCCGGTCCACGCGCCTGCGGCGGCCACGAGGACGATCAGCGCGAGATTGGGTGCGCCCGTCGACATCGCGAGGGCCGAGAGGGCGATGACGACCGACTCGCTGGGGATCGGCGGGAAGAAGCCGTCGACGGTGGCGAAGACGTAGAGGACGACGAAGATCCACGGGGAACCTGCGAGGGCGAGCGCCCAGTGCTCCACCACGGGTCGTCCTCCTGTTCTCGTCCTGCACCGGCCGTCGTTCGGCCCGGTGTCGTGTCCCAAGGTAAGTCGCGGTGCCCACACGGCGACATAGGGGTGACCCCCGGTTCATCCCTGGGGCAGCCCCGAATCATCCCAGGGTCGGACCCCGGTCCCCTGGCTCAGCCGAGCGAGAAGCCCAGGGCCCTGGCCGCTGCGGTCGGGCTGGGCTCCGCCGCCCACCGGGCGCCGAACTCGTCGGAGGCCGCCAGCGAGCGCAGCTCCGCCCGATCGAGGTACAGCGTGCCGCCGAGGTGGTCCGTCTCGTGCTGGACGATCCGGGCGGCCCAGCCGCCGACCACCTCGTCGACCGGGGCGCCGTGCTCGTCCTGCGCCACCAGGTGCACCCGCCGCGCGCGTGCCACCACCGCCTGGTAGCCGACGACGCTCAGGCAGCCCTCGTAGAACGAGACGCGCTCCGCGTCCACCGCCGTGTACGTCGGGTTGACCAGCACCCGGAACGGCAGCGGCTCACGCTCCCGCACGTCGGCGTGGTCCTCGGACACCGAGCCGGGATCCTCGAGCACGGCGAGCGCCACCGGGAGTCCGAGCTGCGGCGCGGCGAGCCCCACGCCGGGCGCGGCACGCATGGTCCGGTGCATCACCTCGAGCAGCGCGGCCAGCTCCTCGTCCGAGAGCTGCGCCTCGTACGGCGTCGCCACCGCGCGCAGCGCCGGGTGCCCGGCCTGGACGATGGGCGCGACGCCCTCGGGCGACCGCGTCCCGGCCTCGATGATCCACAGCGCGACGTCGCGCAGCGCCTGGTCCCACTGCGGCCCCGACGGCACTAGAGGGCCAACCGCTCGGAGACGACGTCGGCCAGCTGCTTGGCCACACGGTCCGCCTCGGTCTGCGTGCCCGCCTCGACCATGACGCGGACCAGGTCCTCGGTGCCGGACGGCCGCAGCAGCACGCGACCGGTGTCGCCCAGCGCGGCCTCGGCGACGCGGACGGCGTCGAGCAGGGGCCCGTCGGTGCCGGTCCGGAGCCGGTCCACGCCGGGCACGTTGAGCAGCGTCTGCGGCAGCCGCTTGACCACGCCGGCCAGGGTGGCGATCGACGTGCCCGTCGCCGCCACGCGCGCCGCGAGCTGCAGGGCCGTCAGGACCCCGTCGCCCGTGGTCGCGTGCGCGGCCATGATGATGTGGCCCGACTGCTCGCCGCCCAGCGAGTAGCCCCCGGCGCGCATCGCCTCGAGCACGTACCGGTCCCCCACGGCCGTGTCGATCGTCGCGATCCCGGCCTCCGTCATGGCGATCTTCAGGCCGAGGTTGCTCATCACGGTGGTGACCAGGGTGTCGTCGACCAGGTCGCCCCGCTCGCGCATCGCGATGGCGAGCACGCCCATGATCTGGTCGCCGTCCACCAGGGCACCGGTCGCGTCGACGGCGAGGCAGCGGTCCGCGTCCCCGTCGAACGCGACGCCGAGGTCCGCCTCCGAGGCGACGACCGCGGCCTGCAGCTGCTCGGGGTGCGTCGACCCGCACTTCTCGTTGATGTTGCGCCCGTCGGGCGAGGCGTTGATGACGACGACGTCGGCTCCCGCGGCCCGCAGTGCGGCCGGTCCGACCTCGCTGGCCGCGCCGTTCGCGCAGTCGACCGCGATGCGCAGGCCGGTCAGCGGGACGTCGATGGTGCTGATCAGGTGCTCGATGTACTGCTCGCCGGCGCGGCCGGTGTCGACGCGGATGCGGCCGACGGCCCCGCCGAGCGGTCGCTCCCAGTGCTCGCCCATGCGCGCCTCGATGGCCGCCTCGAGCTCGTCGTCGAGCTTGTGGCCACCCCGGGCCAGGAACTTGATGCCGTTGTCCGGCATCGGGTTGTGCGACGCGGAGAGGACGACGCCGATGTCGACGCCGAGCTCGGCGGTCAGGAAGGCGACCGCGGGCGTGGGCAGCACGCCGACGTTGTTGACGTCGACGCCCGCCGACGCGAGCCCGGCGGACACGGCGGCCGCGAGGAACTCCCCCGACGCCCGCGAGTCACGGCCGACGATCGCGCGCGGACGGTGCCCCTCGAACTGGCCGAGCGAGCCCAGCACGTGCGCAGCCGCGACGGAGAGGTCGAGCGCCAGCTCGGCGGTCACGTCCCGGTTGGCGAGCCCACGCACGCCGTCGGTCCCGAACAGTCGGCCCATGGTCAGACTCCTTCGTCCTGAGGCGCCCCGCAGAGCCCTCGCACGTCCTTGCTGATGGTCGCAGACATGCCGATGGCCCCGCTGGTCGTGAGACCGGCGGGGCCATCGGGCCGAGGCGCGAAGATCAGCGCTTCGAGTACTGCGGAGCCTTGCGGGCCTTCTTGAGACCGGCCTTCTTGCGCTCCACGACGCGGGCGTCGCGGGTCAGGAAGCCGGCCTTCTTCAGGGCCGGGCGGTTGTGCTCCTCGTCGATCGCGTTCAGCGCACGGGCGATGCCCAGGCGCAGAGCGCCGGCCTGGCCGCTCACGCCACCACCGGTGATGCGGGCGACGACGTCGAAGCGACCCTCGACGTCGACCAGCTTGAACGGGGAGTTGACGAGCTGCTGGTGCACCTTGTTGGGGAAGTAGTCCTCGAGCGTGCGCCCGTTGACCTTCCACTGTCCGGTGCCGGGGACCAGGCGCACGCGCGCGATGGCCTCCTTGCGGCGACCGAGCGCGTTGGCCGGGGCCACGTTGCTCAGACCGCGCCCGGTGGGGGCAACCGTCTCGGAGGTGTAGCTGGTGGGGGTGTCATCGCCCTCGAGGTCGATGTCGACCGTGGTCTCTGCCACTGGTGTCCTCGCGTCCTTGTTCTCTGCGCTCAGCCGGCTCACGCCTGCTGAGAGACCTGGGTGATCTCGAAGGGCTTCGGCTGCTGCGCCGCGTGCGGGTGCTCGGCACCGGCGTAGACCTTGAGCTTGGTGAGCTGCTGGCGCGCGAGCGAGCTCTTGGGGAGCATGCCGCGCACTGCCTTCTCGATCGCGCGCTCGGGGTGCTTCTCCAGAAGATCGGAGTAGGCCACGGCGCGCAGGCCACCCGGGTAACCCGAGTGACGGTACGCGAGCTTGTTCTCGCGCTTGTTGCCGGTCAGAGCGATCTTCTCCGCGTTGATGACGATGACGAAGTCACCGCCGTCGACGTGGGGAGCAAAGGTCGCCTTGTGCTTGCCGCGCAGCAACGTGGCCACATGAGTGGCCAAGCGGCCCAGGACGACATCGGTCGCGTCGATGACGTACCAGTTCCGCTCGACGTCGCCGGGCTTCGGGGTGTACGTACGCACGGTCGTCAGCCTTCGTTTCGTTGCGAATCTTGTCGCGGCAGACCTCGCAGGGTGCGGGTCCGCCGATGAATGCTTTCGTCGGCTTCCGGGCGGCGAGCGGGAACGCACCAGCCCTGCCGTTCTGGCTCGGTGCTGAGTGCTGAGAGGGCACTAGCAGCCGCCGGAACGGGGACGCACAACGACTCACCAGAGTAGCCGCCGCCTTGCCGAGGGGTCAAAACGCGGAACTCCGGGGTCAGGCGGATCCGGGCGGCCCGTGCCGGGCGACCGGCCGCAGGGCCGCCGACGCCGCACGCACGACCCGCTCGGTGAGGTCGTCGAGCGTGGGCGTACGCAGCGCCCAGTGCTGCCAGTAGAGCGGCACGTCGAGGTGCTTCCCGGCCCGGACCTCGACCAGCGCCCCCGCGGCGATGCGCTCCGCGGCGGCCGCCTCGGGCACCATCCCCCACCCGAGCCCCGCCTCGACCAGGCCGACGAACGCCGCCTGCGACGGCACGAAGTGGACCAGGGGCGTCACGGTCCGGCGGCCGACGACCGAGGCGACGAACCGTTCCTGCAGGCCGTCCTCGCGGTTGAACGCGAGCAGGGGCGCGGCAGCGAACGCCTCGGCTCCGAGCCCGTCGGCGAACCAGCGGTCCCGCTGGGCGGGAGCCGCCACGGCCAGGTAGCGCATGGCACCGAGCCGACGGACCCGGCACCCCTGCACGGCGCGCGGGTCGGCCGTCACCGCCGCCATCACGGTGCCGTCCCGCAGCAGGTCAGCGGACAGATCCTGGTCCTCCCGCCGCAGGTCGAGCAGCACGTCCGCAGGCAGGTCGGCCACCGCCGCGGGGAACCACGTGGACATCGAGTCGTCGTTCACGGCGACGGGCAGCCGCCTCGTCGCACCCGCCGCGCGGGCGTTCCGCGCGCCCCCGGGCGCGGGGACCAGCTGTCCCAGCGCGTCCCGCCCGAGCAGCTCCACCTGGCCGGCCAGCCGGACCAGGACCTCGCCGTCCTCGGTCGGCCGGCACGGGCGCGTGCGCAGCACCAGCACCCGCCCGACCTGCTGCTCGAGCGCCTTGATCCGCTGGCTCACGGCCGACGGCGTCACGTGCAGGCGCTGGGCGGCCGCGTCGAAGCTGCCCTCGTGCACCACGGCGGCGAGGGCGCTCAGCTGGTCCGCGTCGAACGCCACATGAAGGATCCTAATGGTTCATCAGAAGCATGAACTGGTCTTCAGGATGCGGTCCGCCTACGGTCGTCCCCGTGCCTGCCGTCGCCCTCTCGGGCTTTCTCACCGCCCTGTCGCTGATCGTCGCCATCGGCGCGCAGAACGCCTTCGTGCTGCGGCAGGGGATCCGGCGCGAGCACGTGCTTCCGGTCGTCGCCATCTGCGCCGCGGCGGACGCGCTGCTCGTCGCCGCGGGCATCGCGGGCCTGGGCGCGCTCGTCACGTCGCACCCCGCGGTCCTGACGGTCACCAAGTACGCCGGCGCAGCGTTCCTGCTGGTGCTCGCCGTCGGGGCGGCGCTGCGCGCGCGGCACCCGTCCCGGCTCGACCCCGCGACCGAGGGGCCGGCGGCGCTCGGCGCCGTCCTGTCCACCTGCCTGGCCCTGACGTTCCTCAACCCGCACGTCTACCTGGACACGGTCGTGCTGCTGGGCTCGCTGGCCCACCAGCACGACCCCGGGGCATGGGTGTTCGGCGCGGGCGCGGTCGCCGCGAGCATCACGTGGTTCACCGCGCTGGGCTTCGGCGCGGCCTACCTGCGGCCCGTGTTCGCCAGGCCGCGCGCCTGGCAGGTCCTCGACCTGGTCATCGCCGTGGTGATGGCGACGCTCGCCGTGGCGCTGGTGCTCTAGCGGGCCCGGTCGACGCGGGCGGCGTCCCACACGGGCTCGGGCGTCTCCACCACCTCGCCGTCCGCGCCGAACACGAGGAACCGGTCGAAGGTCCGCGTGAACCAGCGGTCGTGCGTCACCGCGAGGACCGTCCCCTCGAACGCGGCGAGGCCCGTCTCCAGCGCCTCGGCCGAGTGCAGGTCCAGGTTGTCGGTCGGCTCGTCCAGCAGCAGCAGGGTCGCTCCGCCGAGCTCGAGCAGGAGGATCTGCAGGCGCGCCTGCTGACCGCCCGAGAGCGTCTCGTACCGCTGCTCCGCGGCGGCGACCAGCTCGTACCGGTCCAGCGCCTTGCTGGCCTGCTCGCGACCGAGCCCGGCGCGGTGGCCCTCCCCCCGGTGCAGGATCTCGAGCAGAGTCCGCCCGACCAGCTCGGGGTGCCCGTGGTTCTGCGCGAACCAGCCCGGCCGCACGCGCGGGCCGAGCACGACCCTGCCGGTGTGCTTCACGGGCGCGACGGGCAGGTCGTCTGCGGGCAGGTGCTCCGGACCGGGGTCGCTCCCGCCGGCAGCCAGCAGCCGCAGGAAGTGCGACTTGCCCGAGCCGTTCGAGCCGAGCACCGCGACGCGCTCGCCGAACCAGACCTCGAGGTCGAACGGCTTCATCAGCCCCGTGAGCTCCAGGCCCGTCGCGACGACAGCCCGCTTGGCCGTGCGGCCGCCGCGCAGCCGGACGCGGACGTTCTGCTCGCGCGCCAGCAGGGTCGGCGGACCGGCCTCCTCGAACTTGCGCAGACGGGTCTGTGCCGCCGAGTAGCGCGACGCGAGGCCGTCGTTGAACGCCGCCTTCGTCTTGAGCGTGAGCACCAGCTCCTTGAGCTTCGCGTGCTCCTCGTCCCAGCGCCGCAGCAGCTCCTCCAGCCGCGAGCGCCGGTCCTCACGCGCCTGGTGGTACGTCGCGAACCCGCCGCCGTGCACCCACACCGCCGCGCCCATGACGCCCGGCTCCAGCGTCGCCACCTGCGTCGCCACCCGGGCGAGCATCTCGCGGTCGTGGCTGACGAAGAGGACGGTCTTGTTCGACGCCCGCAGCTTGTCCTCGAGCCAGCGCTTGGTCGGCACGTCGAGGGCGTTGTCGGGCTCGTCCAGCAGCAGGACCTCGTCCGGCCCGCGCAGCAGCGCCTCGAGCACCAGCCGCTTCTGCTCGCCGCCGGACAGCGTGCGCACCTCGCGGTGCTGAGCCTGCTCGAACGGGATGGACAGGACGGCGTCGGTGACCCGGTCCCAGCCCGCCTCGGCCTCGTAGCCCCCCACGTCGGCCCAGTCGACGAGCGCCTGCGCGTACCGCATCTGAGCGGGCTCGTCGTCGACCTCCATGATCGCGAGCTCGGCCGCCGCGAGCTCCACGGCGGCGTCCCGCACGGCCGGCGAGGCCAGCGACGCCAGCAGGTCCCGGATCGATCGGTCGTCGTTGATCCGCCCGATGTCCTGCCGCATGATCCCGAGCCCGCCGCTGCGGCCGACCGAGCCGGAGTGCGGCTGCTCGTCGCCGGCCACGATCCGCAGCAGCGTGGTCTTGCCGGCGCCGTTGGGGCCGACGAGCGCGACGCGGGCGCCGTCGCCGACGCGGAACGTGATGTCGTCGAGGAGGGGTCGCCCGTCCGAGAGCACGTACCCGATGCCGCCGATGTCGAGATGACCCATGCCCCCATCCTCCCTGGTGCCACACGTGTGGCCCATCGCATTGCGTGTGGGGCCGCCCACCCCTGGCGTCGGCGCTCGCTCGGTGCGAAGGTCGGAGGCATGACGGACGACACCACCGGCACCAGCCCCGACCCCGAGCTCGACAGCGAGGGCGACACCGACCAGCTGTCCAGCGCGGACACGCTGCTCGACCGCGGCGTCGAGGACCTGCTCGACGAGGGCTACACGGTGCCCACCCGGCCCCGCTCGAACCACTACGGCGAGACGGCGTGGGAAGAGGCGCACCGCGAGACGATCGACCAGCGGATCGGCCAGGAGGAGCCCGAGGTCTGGGAGGCCCGGCCGCGGCCCGAGCGCGAGGAGTTCCGCGCCGGTCGGCTGATCGAGGACGACGACGCCGTCGAGGCGGGCGGGACCGACGGATTCGCCATCGACGCCGGGATCTCGGGGGGCGCCGCGAGCGCCGAGGAGGCCGCCGTGCACCTCATCGAGGAGGAGTACGTCGACGACCGCCGCTACCGCGACGACGTCGACGAGGACTGACCTGGAGCGCAGCGGAAGGTCGGTCCGGCCGACAACCGCTCGAGGACCGAGCGTCAGCCGCAGCAGCCGCCGCCCGCGTGCAGCAGGTCCTCGGCCGCCCTGCGTGCGCGCGTCTGCGCCGCCCGGGCGGCCAGCTGGTCGTCCGACGGGTAGCCCACCTCCTCCAGGGTGAGCCCGCGCGCGGCCACGACGTGCACCCCGGTGTCGCGACGACGCCGCGCCAGCAGCTCCGCCGGCCAGCCCGATCCGGCCCGGCCCTCCCCGACGGCCAGGCTCGCGCCCACCAGCGAGCGCACCATCGAGTGGCAGAACGCGTCCGCCTGGACGGTCGCGACCACCAGACCCGCGTCCGGGCCGTCAGGGGGCCTCGACCACGCGAACGCCTCGAGCGTCCGGATCGTCGTGGCACCCTCGCGCGGCTTGCAGTACGAGGCGAAGTCGTGGCGGCCGACCAACGGGCGGGCGGCGGCGGCCATCGCGTCCACGTCGAGCTCGCGGCGGTGCCACAGGACGTGCGCGCGCGAGAGCGGGTCGCGGCGGGCCGCGTCGTCGCAGATGCGGTACGTGTACCGCCGGCGCAGAGCCGAGAACCGCGCGTCGAACCCGTCGGGCGCGCGCGTGACCGCGTGCAGCACCAGGTCGGTCGGCAGCAGGCCCCCGAGCCGTCCGAGCAGGGCCTCCTCGACCGGGCGCTCGGTCCGGCCGCGCGACGCCGCCAGCAACCGCGCTGGGACGTCCACGTGGGCCACCTGGCCCCGTGCGTGCACGCCCGAGTCGGTGCGACCCGCCACCGTGACCCTCGGCGGCCCGACGGTCCGCAGCACCGTGCCCAGCGCCCCCTCCAGCACCCCCTGGACGGTCCTGAGGCCCGGCTGGAGGGCCCAGCCGGCGAAGTCGGTGCCGTCGTACGCCAGGTCGAGCCGCAGCCGGACCGCGGGCTCCTCCACGCTCTCGCTCACGGGTTCACACCGTAGTCGGCTCCGGCGCGCCCGTTCCGCACGCCGTCCCCCGTGCCGCTCGCTAGCGTGGGCCCGTGCCCAGCACCGGCTCCGACCCGTTCACGCTCGCCGTCGACTGCGGCGGGGGCGGCATCAAGGCGTCCGTGCTCGACGCGGCCGGCACCCTGCACGCCCCCGCGGTCCGGGTGCCGACGCCGTACCCGCTCCCGCCCGAGCGCCTCGTCGCGACCATCGCCGACATCGCCGCGGGCCTGCCCCCGGCCCAGCGCGCCACGGTCGGCATGCCCGGGATGCTCCGGCACGGCGTCGTCGTCGCGACCCCCCACTACGTCACCCGCTCCGGTCCACGCTCTGCGATCGACCCCGAGCTGCTCGCCGCCTGGTCCGGGTGCGACATCCGGGCCGCCGTCGAGGCGAGGCTGGGCCTGCCGACCCTCGTGCTCAACGACGCCGAGGTGCACGGCGCCGGCGTGATCTCGGGGACCGGCATCGAGCTGGTGCTCACCCTCGGCACCGGGCTCGGCACCGCCCTGTTCGACGGCGGGGTGCTCGCGCCGCACCTCGAGCTGTCCCAGGCACCCGTCCGCTGGGGGACGACCTACGACGCCTACATCGGGCAGGTCGAGCGCGCCCGGCTCGGCGACGGGCTGTGGTCCCGACGCGTGCGGCGCGTGGTCGAGGGCTTCCGGCCCGTGTTCCTCTGGGACCGGCTCTACCTCGGCGGCGGGAACGCCCGGCAGGTCACCCCGGCGACGCTGGCACGGCTCGGCGACGACGTCGTCGTGGTCCCCAACCAGGCGGGCATCGTCGGCGGCGTCCGCGCGTGGTCGCTGGGGGTCTGACGGCCCGCTCCGTGCCCGTCAGCGTGGCTGCGGCACCGCCGACCGGGCGTCGACCTCGTCGAGCGCCTCCAGCATCACCCGGGAGAACCGCGCCGGCTGCACCAGGCTGACCAGGTGGGTGGCTCGGGGCACGACGACCAGCCGCCCGTCACGGCACGCGGCCAGGAAGTGTCGCTCCTCGCCGCGGAAGTGGTCGAACGCACCGTTGACCAGCCACACCGGCGCCTCGATCCGCGCGAGGTCCGCCAGCGGGGTCGCGACCGTCATCTCCCGCAGGACCTGATGGGTGGCGTCCAGCGCGAACCCGCCGGCCCCGACGTCGCGCGCGCCCTCGGGCGGCAGGGCGAGGTCGACGAAGAACTGGTTCAGTCGCGCGCCCCGGTCCGGCAGCCGGGCGATCCCGTGGGCGCCGACGGACCAGCCGCCGAGGAGGAGCCTGTGCGGCTGGGTTGAGCACGACGCAGCGAGCAGCCCGGCGACCTGCCCCGGCCACCTCGCCGCGTGCCGGATCCCGACGTACCCGCCGAGCGACAGCCCGACGACGAACGCCTCCCCGCCGACCCCGTCGATCGCCTCGGCGACCGTGTCCACCGCCGCGTCCAGCGTGAACGGCTCCCCGACCCGGGTGCCGTGCCCCGGCAGGTCCACGGCGACCGCGCGCCGCCCCACGCGCTCCAGCGCCTCGAGCTGCGCCCGCCACATCGTGCGGGACGTCCGCAGCCCGTGCACGAGCACGACGGGCAAGGCCATGCGTCCGACTCTAGGTGCGGCACGATCGCCGCGCCGCAGCAGCCGGTACGACCCGGCTGGAGACGCAAGAAGGCCCGGGACCATCCGGTCCCGGGCCTTCGCGGTGCAGCTGTCAGGTCACGCCTTGTCGGCGTCGCCCTCGGTCTCGACAGGGGCGTCCTCGACGGGCGCGTCCTCGACGACGGTCTCCTCGACGGGAGCGTCCTCGACGGGCTTGTCCTCGACCTTGTCGGCCTTCTTCGCCTTCGGCGCGGCCTTCGCGGCGGCCTTGGTGGCCTCCTTCACGACGGCCTGCTTCGGGGAGAGCGGCTCGAGCACGAGCTCGATGACGGCCATCGGGGCGTTGTCGCCCTTGCGGGGGCCGATCTTGGTGATGCGCGTGTAGCCACCCTGACGGTCGGCGACGGCCGGAGCGATCTCGGTGAACAGCACGTGCACGACGGACTTGTCCTTGACGACGGTCATCACGCGGCGGCGGGCGTGCAGGTCACCGCGCTTGGCGAACGTGATGAGGCGCTCGGCGAGCGGACGCAGGCGCTTGGCCTTGGTCTCGGTCGTCGTGATCCGCTTGTGCTCGAACAGCGCCGTCGCGAGGTTCGCGAGGATCAGCCGCTCGTGCGCCGGTCCGCCACCGAGCCGGGGACCCTTGGTGGGCGTAGGCATGGTTTTTACTCCTTGAGTTCCAGTGATGGGCTGCGGACGGGCCGCTGTGCAGCGGCCCGTCTACTTCCCCGGCGTCAGTACTGCTCGTCCTCGACGAAGTCGCCCTCGTCGTCGCCGTAGTAGGCGCCGGCGGCGGACGGGTCGAAGTCGAGCGGGCTGTCCTTGAGCGTCAGGCCCAGCTCGGCAAGCTTCTCCTTGACCTCCGTGATGGACTTCGCACCGAAGTTGCGGATGTCCAGGAGGTCGGCCTCGGAGCGTGCGACGAGCTCACCCACGGAGTGGATGCCCTCACGCTTGAGGCAGTTGTAGGAGCGGATCGTGAGCTGCAGGTCCTCGATCGGCAGAGCGAGGTCCGCGGCGAGCGCAGCGTCGGTCGGCGACGGGCCGATCTCGATGCCCTCGGCCTCGACGTTGAGCTCACGGGCGAGCCCGAAGAGCTCGACCAGCGTCTTGCCGGCGGAGGCCAGCGCGTCGCGCGGGCCGATCGCCGACTTGGTCTCGACGTCGACGACCAGCTTGTCGAAGTCCGTGCGCTGCTCGACACGCGTCGCCTCGACCTTGTAGGTCACCTTGAGGACGGGCGAGTAGATCGAGTCGACCGGGATGCGGCCGATCTCGGCGTCGAACGACTTGTTCTGGTTCGCCGACACGTACCCGCGGCCTCGCTCGACGGTCAGCTCGATCTCGAGCTTGCCCTTGTCGTTCAGCGTGGCCAGGTGCAGGTCGGGGTTGTGGACCTCGACGCCGGCGGGCGGCACGATGTCCGCGGCGCTGACCTCACCCGCACCCTGCTTGCGCAGGTACATCACGACGGGCTCGTCGTTCTCCGAGGAGACGACCAGCTGCTTGATGTTGAGGATGATCTCGGTGACGTCCTCCTTGACGCCCGGCACGGTGGAGAACTCGTGCAGCACGCCGTCGATCCGGATGGACGTGACGGCGGCACCGGGGATGGAGGACAGCAGCGTCCGGCGGAGCGAGTTGCCGAGCGTGTAGCCGAAGCCCGGCTCCAGCGGCTCGATGGAGAACCGCGACCGGTTCTCCGAGATGACCTCTTCGGTCAGGGTGGGGCGCTGTGCAATCAGCACGGTGTTGTTTCCTCTCAGCGGGCGTCCGCCATATGACGCTGCGCAGTACTACTGGCCGGCCTGGTCTCGGTCCACCTGGTCGGCGTCAAGTCTGTCCGGGTCGGTGCGCGCCTCGCGACGACGCACCGACCCGGTGGAACCGACGGTCAGACGCGGCGGCGCTTCGGCGGACGGCAGCCGTTGTGCGCCTGGGGCGTCACGTCCTGGATCGAGCCGACCTCGAGGCCGGTCGCCTGGAGCGAGCGGATCGCGGTCTCACGGCCGGAGCCGGGGCCCTTGACGAAGACGTCGACCTTCTTCATGCCGTGCTCCTGGGCGCGACGAGCGGCCGCCTCGGCGGCGAGCTGCGCCGCGAAGGGGGTCGACTTGCGCGAGCCCTTGAAGCCCACCTGGCCCGACGAGGCCGACGCGATGACGGCGCCGGTCGGGTCGGTGATGGAGATGATCGTGTTGTTGAACGTGCTCTTGATGTGCGCCTGGCCGTGGGAGACGTTCTTCTTCTCCTTGCGGCGCGGCTTGCGCACGGCGGAACGGGTCTTGGGAGGCATTCTCTTCTTCTCTCGAGGTCTGATCGGCTTGCCCTGGCGCGCGGCGCCCGGGGCGGAGGGCTACTTGCGCCCGGCCTTCTTCTTGCCGGCCACGGTGCGCTTGGGGCCCTTGCGGGTACGCGCGTTGGTCTTGGTGCGCTGTCCGCGCACCGGAAGGCCACGGCGGTGACGCAGGCCCTCGTAGCAGCCGATCTCGACCTTGCGGCGGATGTCCGCAGCGACCTCACGGCGAAGGTCACCCTCGAGCTTGTAGCTGCCCTCGAGGTAGTCACGGAGCGCGACGAGCTCGGCGTCGCCGAGGTCCTTCACGCGGATGTCCGGGCTGATGCCGGTCGCGGCCAGAGTTGCCTGGGCGCGGGTGCGGCCGACCCCGTAGATGTAGGTGAGCGCGATCTCGAGCCGCTTCTCGCGGGGGAGGTCGACGCCGATAAGACGTGCCATGTGCCTGGTGGCTCCTGAACTGCATCGGAGGTCTGCCGCACTGCCCTCCCGCGTGCTGCGGGCCTCGGCCTCCGACCGAGGGTGCACCGGCGAGTGATCGCCGGAGTGGCTGTGCGCTTGCTGGTCCCCGGGGGGACCGATGGTGCTGGTCGAGCTGCTGGTCCGAGCGGACCGGCGTCAGGGCATCAGCCCTGGCGCTGCTTGTGGCGCAGGTTCTCGCAGATCACCTGGACGCGACCGTGCCGGCGGATCACCTTGCACTTGTCGCAGATCTTCTTGACGCTGGGCTTGACCTTCATCGCGTGTTCCTCCGCCGCCGTTGCGCCCTCATGGGCTGACGGCGTGTTCGAGTGGCTGTTACTTGTAGCGGTAGACGATCCGGCCACGGGACAGGTCGTACGGGCTCAACTCAACAACGACCCGGTCCTCGGGGAGGATCCGGATGTAGTGCTGTCGCATCTTGCCCGAGATGTGGGCGAGCACCTTGTGGCCGTTGGTGAGCTCCACGCGGAACATCGCGTTCGGCAGAGCCTCCACGACGCTGCCCTCGATCTCGATGACACCGTCCTTCTTCGCCATATCCTCCGCTAACTGTCGGTCCTGTTGGATCAGCCCACATCGGCCGACCCCGCCCAGGAGAGGGCGACATCAGCGTGGTGGGGACTGCGTGGGAACAGCGCGCCACGAGAACCGGGCGCACACCCAACGGACGATCTTACGCCATCGGGGCCAAGGGACGAAACCGCCCCGGCCTCGGACCGAGTGCCGTGTGCCACACCGCCGCACCACGAGGCCCGCCCGGGGACCCGGTCGGCACCGGGGACGCCGTTCACGGTGCCGACCGGCCCCGACGTCAGCTCGCGCGGCGCCGGCGCAGCAGGACGAGCGCGGCCCCGGCCAGCACCAGGATCGCCCCCGCCAACAGCGCGGGACCCGCGGACGAGCCGGTCGACGCCAGCGCGGCCTGAGGCTCCTCCCCCGCGGCGAGCACCTGGGAGTAGAACGACTCGCTGGGGGTCGGCGTCGACTCCACCTCGACGGTCGGCACCGGGCTCGGGTCGGGGGCCGCGCCGACCTCGGCGGTGGGCGTCACGCTGGGCGCCGGGACCGGGACCGGGACCGCGGAGACCGTCGGGGCGGGAGTCGATGTCGCCGTCGGGGTCGGCGTCGCCGTCGGCGGGCACGGCACGGACGCCGACGGCGTGGGCGTGACGGTCGGCTTCGGCGTCGGCTTGGCGGTCGGCGTCGCCGGGGCGGTCGGGGCCACCGCGCCGCACGCCGGCACGGTCACCATGTCGGCCAGCTCCCAGTGCCGCGCGTCGAAGATCGGGCCCCAGCCGATGTAGTCCTGGGGGTAGGACGGCGCCGGGTTCCCGGTGAACACCGTCGCGTCGCCGTGCGCCTGGTCCTCCTGGACGGCCCAGCCGGCGCCGCAGAGCGTCGGGCTCGCGGGGAGCGCCGCGCGGATCTCGTCGAGGCTCAGGTCCCGGTACGAGGCTCCGGGCCACGTCGCCACCAGGTACTGCTGGGTCGAGTTCTCCCACGACGCCGGCGCGGCCGGGTCCTTCTTGAGGTACACGTACGCGCCGGTGGTCGACCGGTCCGGCTGCAGACGGTGCGAGCCGCCGCGGCCGTCGTGCGCGTGCGCCGGGCCCGCGCCGAGCGCGAGGAGCACGGCCGCGAGGCCGGCGGCACCCACCAGCCGCGCGGGGCGGCGGCCGAGGGAGGAGAACGGGGAGGGACGAACACTGCGCTGCATGAGCCACCCATCACGTCGGGTGCAGGCGCGCGCTGACCACGTGCCTGCCGGAGGTGGGCACCCGCCCTCCACCGCGCGGATCGTCCCGCGCGGGCCCCGGGGCGCCCGTGGCGGATCGTTCACCGCCGGGCAGGACCGTATCCGACAAACCGGTCATCGCGTGTCCGTTTCGGCAGTTCAGGGCCGATTTGTGGACAACTGGACGCAGGTTCACCTGGATGGACGTACTGGTGAGTAACTGCGCAGGGTCAGGCGAGCGGCGAGACAGTCACGCCGAGCTCCGCGAGCTTCGCGGCACCGCCGTCGACGGCGGTGAGCACCCAGATGCCGTCCTCGAGGATCGCCACCGTGTGCTCCCAGTGGGACGCCCGGGAGCCGTCGTCCGTCACGACGGTCCAGTCGTCCTCGAGCACCTGGGTGGACCGCTCCCCGCGGACCACCATCGGCTCGACGGCCACGCACAGACCCGGGCGGACCCGCGGCCCGCGGTCGCGTCGCCGGAAGTTCGGCACGTCGGGAGGCTGGTGCATCGCGGTGCCGATGCCGTGCCCCACGTAGTCCTCGACCAGGCCGTACCGCACGCCGCCGTTGAGCCCGGCAGCCTCCGCGGCGTCCACGACGTCCTCGACCGCCTCGCCCACGGCTCCGAGCCGCTCGGCGCCGGCGAGGGCGGCGATCCCGGCCCACATGGCGCGCTCCGTCGTCGAGGCGAGCTCCACGTCCTGGGGGTCCGCGCCGTCGAGGACGACGGTGATCGCGGAGTCGCCGTGCCAGCCGTCGACGATCGCGCCGCAGTCGATCGACACCACGTCGCCGGGCTCGAGCACGCGCGGGCCGGGGATGCCGTGCACGACCTCGTCGTTCACGGAGACGCAGATCCGCGCGGGGTACCCCTCGTACCCGAGGAACGACGGCAGCGCGCCGGCCTCGGCGATGACCGCTGCGGCGACGTCGTCCAGCTCGGCCGTGCTGACCCCGACGACCGTCCGCGCGCGCACGGCCGCCAGGGCGTCGGCGACGACGAGGCCCGCACGCCGCATGAGCAGCACCTGCTCGGGCGTCTTGTACTCGATCCGCTCGCGACCGAACACGGTCAGCCGGCGCTCAGGGCGCCGATCGCCGCGACGAGGCGGTCGGTGACCTCGTCGACGCCGCCGATGCCGTCCACCTGCGCGAGCAGGCCGCGGTCCGCGTACACGTGCGAGATCGGCGCGGTCTCCTGCGCGTAGACGTCGAGGCGGTGACGGACCACGTCCTCGGTGTCGTCCTCGCGGCCCTCGATCTCGGCGCGCTTGAGCAGACGGGCCACGACGACCTCGGGGTCCGCGGTGATCTCGACCGCGAGGTCGATCGTCAGCCCGGCGTCCGCGAGGATCGCGTCGAGCTCGGCGACCTGGGCGACGTTGCGGGGGTACCCGTCGAGCAGGAACCCCTCGACGACGTCGTCCTGGGCGAGGCGGTCGCGCACCATGTCGTTGGTGACGGAGTCCGGCACCAGCGCACCGCGCGACGTGTACTCCTGCACCGTCTTGCCGAGCGGCGTGCCGCCCTTGATGTTGGCGCGGAAGATGTCGCCGGTCGAGATGGCCGGCACGCCGAGCCGCTCGGCCAGCCGGGCGGCCTGGGTCCCCTTGCCGGCCCCGGGAGGACCGAGCAGCACGAGACGGGCGCTCATCGCAGGAACCCCTCGTAGTGCCGCTGCTGCAGCTGCGACTCGATCTGCTTGACCGTCTCGAGGCCGACGCCGACCACGATGAGGATCGACGAGCCACCGAACGGGATGTTCGTGCCGACGCCGAGCAGGATGAACGCGACGGTCGGGATGAGCGCGACGAACGCCAGGTACAGCGAGCCCGGCGCCGTGATGCGGGAGATCACGTAGTCGAGGTACTCGGCCGTCGGACGCCCGGCGCGGATGCCCGGGATGAAGCCGCCGTACTTCTTCATGTTGTCCGCGACCTCGTCCGGGTTGAACGTGATCGCCGTGTAGAAGTAGCAGAAGAAGATGATCATGGCGACGTACAGCAGCAGGTGCAGCGGCGCGCTGGGCGAGGCCAGGTACCGGCTGACCCACTGCACCCACCCGGCGGCCGGGTCACCGAACTGGGCCAGGAGCCCCGGGACGGCGAGCAGCGACGACGCGAAGATGATCGGGATGACGCCGGCCATGTTGATCTTGATCGGGATGTAGGTGCTCGACCCGCCGTACATGCGGCGACCGACCATCCGCTTGGCGTACTGCACGGGGACCCGTCGC
This sequence comes from Cellulomonas sp. P5_C6, assembly GCF_054049635.1. Taxonomy (NCBI): domain Bacteria; kingdom Bacillati; phylum Actinomycetota; class Actinomycetes; order Micrococcales; family Cellulomonadaceae; genus Cellulomonas; species Cellulomonas sp. P5_C6. Next base: position 17,895 of record NZ_JBFULZ010000029.1, read on the forward strand.
TGCGACTGCTCGACGAACACGACCAGCGCGACGACCAGGACGATGACCGCCAGGACGATGACGAACTTGGTGACGCCGTTGTCGCCACCGGCGATCGACCACAGGGCGGTCGGGAAGCTCGCGGCGATCGACGTGAAGATGAGGAGCGACATGCCGTTGCCGACGCCGCGCTCGGTGATGAGCTCGCCGAGCCACATGATCAGGCCGGTGCCCGCCGTCATGGTGATGACCATGATAAGGAGGGTCGACCAGGTGTCGTTCGGGATGACGTCGACGGTGCAGCCGCTGAACAGCTGACCGCTGCGCGCGACCGTGATGATCGTCGTCGACTGGAGGACCGCGAGGGCGATCGTCAGGTACCGCGTGTACTGCGTGAGCTTCGCGGTGCCGGACTGGCCCTCCTTGTGCAGTTCCTCGAAACGAGGGATGACCACACGGAGCAGCTGGATGATGATGCTCGCCGTGATGTACGGCATGATCCCGAGCGAGAACACCGACAGCTTGAGCAGTGCGCCGCCGCTGAACAGGTTCACGAGCCCGAGCAGGTCATTCCCCTGCGACTGCTCGATACACGTCTGCACGTTCGGGTAGGACACCCCCGGCGTCGGCAGGAAAGAGCCGATGCGGAAGATCACCATGATCCCGATGGTGAAGAGCAGCTTGCGCCGCAGGTCGGGCGTTCGGAACGCCCGCACGAATGCGCTGAGCACCTGTCCTCCTGAGCGGCCGGAGCCGCGTCTCGTACGACCGGGTCATTCCGGCCGTGCCGCCTGCGTTACGTCGCAAGCACCGGGGCACCCTAACTGATGCTGAAGAACATATGGGAACGGGACCGGTGGGGAACTCTGACCCCACCGGTCCCGACCTTCGATCAGTCCTGCGCGACGCTTCCGCCGGCAGCCACGATCGCGTCCTTCGCGGACGCCGAGTAGGCGTCGACCGCGACGGAGACCTTGACCGTGAGCTCGCCGGTGCCGAGCACCTTGACGGGCTGGCCCTTGCGGACCGCGCCCTTCGCCACGAGGTCGGCGACCGTCACGTCGCCACCGTTCGGGTACAGCGCCGAGAGCTTGTCCAGGTTGACCACCTGGTACTCGACGCGGAACGGGTTCTTGAAGCCGCGCAGCTTCGGGAGGCGCATGTGCAGAGGCATCTGCCCACCCTCGAAGCGCGTCGGCACCTGGTAGCGGGCCTTGGTGCCCTTGGTGCCACGACCGGCCGTCTTGCCCTTGGACGCCTCGCCACGACCCACGCGGGTCTTGGCGGTCTTGGCGCCCGGGGCCGGACGGAGGTGGTGCACCTTGAGCGTGCCGCCGTTGCCGGGCTGCGCAGCGGCCTCGGCCGCCTTCGCCGCCGCGGCGGAGACCGTCTTCTTCGGCGCAGCAGCCTTGGGCGCGGCCTTCGGCTCGGCCTTGGGGGCCTTCGCCTTCGGTGCAGCCTCGGTCGTCGCCTCAGCCTTGTCGGCCTTCGCCGACGCAGCCTTCGCCTTGGTCGCCTTCGGAGCGGACTCCGTGTCGGCGGCCTTCTTCGCGGGAGCCTTCTTGGCGGCGGCCTTCTTGGGGGCCGTCACCTCGTCGGTGCCCTTCTCGTTCTCGTCAGCCATGGTCACTCCACCTCTTCGACCGCGACAAGGTGCGTCACCGTCTTGACCATGCCGCGGATCTCAGGACGGTCCTCCTTGACGACGACGTCGCCGATCCGCTTGAGGCCCAGGGTGCGCAGGGTGTCGCGCTGGTTCTGCTTACCGCCGATGCCAGAACGCGTCTGGGTCACCTTGAGTCGAGCCATCACGCACCTGCCTTCGAGCCCGCCGCTGCGGCCAGGCCGGCGGCCTGGGCACGGAGGAGGGCGGCCGGGACGACGTGCTCGACCGGGAGCCCGCGGCGCGCGGCCACGGCCTCGGGACGCTCGAGACCCTTGAGGGCCGCGACCGTGGCGTGCACGATGTTGATCGCGTTCGACGAGCCGAGCGACTTGCTCAGGACGTCGTGGATGCCGGCGCACTCGAGCACGGCGCGCACCGGGCCACCGGCGATCACGCCGGTACCCGGCGAGGCCGGACGCAGGAAGACGACACCGGCAGCGGCCTCGCCCTGGATGGGGTGCGGGATCGTGCCCTGGATGCGCGGGACCTTGAAGAAGTTCTTCTTGGCCTCCTCGACGCCCTTGGCGATCGCCGCGGGCACCTCCTTGGCCTTCCCGTAGCCGACACCCACGGTGCCGTCGCCGTCGCCGACCACGACGAGCGCGGTGAAGCTGAAGCGGCGGCCGCCCTTGACGACCTTGGCCACGCGGTTGATCGTCACGACGCGCTCGAGGAACGCGCTCTTCTCTGCGGCGTCGCGTCCGCGACCGCCACCGCCGTCACGGCCACGACCGCCGTCGCGACGGTCACCGCCGCCGCCGGCCCCGGCGCCGCCCGCAGGCGCGCCGGTGTTGCTGCGCTGAGGAGCAGCCATCAGATTGTCCTCTTCTTCGTCTGGAAGGTCGTGGTCGTCACAGCTTCAGCCCACCCTCGCGGGCGCCGTCAGCCACCGCGGCGACACGGCCGTGGTACTTGTTGCCGCCGCGGTCGAAGACCACGGCGTCCAGGCCGGCAGCCTTCGCACGCTCGGCGATGAGCTCGCCGACCTTGCGGGCCTTGGCAGTCTTGTCGTCGTTCGAGCCACGCAGGTCGGCCTCGAGGGTCGACGCGGACACGAGGGTCTGGCCGATGCCGTCGTCCACGACCTGCGCCGTGATGTGCCGGGCGGACCGGGTCACGACGAGACGGGGACGCGCGGCCGAGCCGGCAACCTTCTTGCGAAGGCGCAGGTGACGACGCTGGCGGGCAACACGCTTGCCCTTGCCGAGGATCTTGAGAGCCATGGTTACTTACCGGCCTTTCCGACCTTGCGGCGCACGTTCTCGCCCGCGTACCGGACGCCCTTGCCCTTGTACGGCTCGGGCTTGCGGATCTTGCGGATGTTCGCGGCGACCTCGCCGACCTGCTGCTTGTCGATGCCCTGCACCGAGAAGCGCGTGGGTGCCTCGACGACGAACGTGATGCCTGCCGGCGGGTTCACCGTGACGGGGTGGCTGAAGCCGAGCGCGAACTCGAGGTCCTCGCCCTTCGCCGTCACGCGGTAACCGGTACCGACGATCTCGAGCTTCTTGACGTAGCCGTCCGTCACACCGATGACGAGGTTCGCCAGGAGCGTGCGGGTGAGGCCGTGCAGCGAACGCGAGGCGCGCTCGTCGTCGGGGCGGGTGACCACGAGGGCACCTGCCTCGTCGCGCGCAACCTCGATGGGGGCGGCGACCGTGTGCGTCAGGGTGCCCTTGGGGCCCTTGACCGTCACGACGGCACCGTTGATGTCGACATCCACGCCGGTGGGGACCGGGACGGGGACTCTGCCGATTCGGGACATGGCTAGCTCCTTTCCGTCTCGGACTTACCAGACGTAGGCGAGGACTTCCCCACCCACGCCCTTCTTGGCGGCCTGCTTGTCGGTGAGGAGACCGGAGGACGTGGACAGGATCGCCACGCCGAGGCCGCCGAGCACCTTGGGCAGGTTGGTCGACTTGGCGTACACGCGCAGGCCCGGCTTGGACACGCGCTTGACGCCGGCGAGCGCACGCTCGCGGTTGGGGCCGTACTTGAGCTCGATGATGAGGTTCTTGCCGACGACGGCGTCCTCAACCTTCCAGCCCGCGATGTAGCCCTCCGCCTGGAGGATCTCCGCGATGTGCGACTTCAGCTTCGAGAACGGGATCAGCACGGTGTCGTGGTGAGCCGAGTTCGCGTTACGCAGCCGCGTGAGCAGGTCTGCGATGGGGTCGGTCATGGTCATGGGGCTTGAGCCCTTCCTCGCCGGGGTATCCCGCCCTTGTGGGGGCTGGACCTACCGACGTTCGTGTTGCTTGGGTTACCAGCTGCTCTTGGTGACGCCGGGGAGCTCGCCACGGTGGGCCATCTCGCGCACGCAGATCCGGCACAGGCCGAACTTGCGGTACACCGAGTGGGGCCGGCCGCAACGCTGGCAGCGCGTGTAGCCACGCACCGCGAACTTCGGCTTGGCAGCAGCCTTGTTCTTGAGGGCAGTCTTCGCCATGGTCAGATCTCCTTGAACGGGAAGCCGAGGAGCTTGAGGAAAGCGCGACCCTCGTCGTCGGTGTCGGCCGTCGTGACGACCGTGATGTCCATCCCGCGGACCCGGTCGATCTTGTCCTGGTCGATCTCGTGGAACACGGACTGCTCCACGAGGCCGAAGGTGTAGTTGCCGTGACCGTCGAACTGCTGCGGCGAGAGGCCACGGAAGTCACGGATGCGCGGCAGCGCCGTGGAGAGCAGGCGGTCCAGGAACTCCCAGGCACGGTCGCCACGCAGCGTGACGTGGGCGCCGATGGGCATACCCTCGCGCAGCTTGAACTGGGCGATCGACTTGCGAGCCTTGGTGACCTGCGGCTTCTGGCCCGTGATCTGGGTCAGGTCGCGGATCGCGCCCTCGATGAGCTTGGAGTCCTTGGCGGCCTCGCCGACGCCCATGTTCACGACGACCTTCACCAGGCGCGCGACCTGGTTGATGTTCTCGTGACCGAACTGCTCGAACAGAGCGGTGCGGATCTCGTCGTTGTACTTGGACTTCAGGCGCGGGAGCGCCGGAGCCGTGAGAGTCGTCTCGGTCATCAGATGTCCTTACCGGAGCGCTTGGCGACGCGGACCCGAACGGTGCGGGTACGGCCGTCGCGCTCGACCTGCTCGGTGCGGTAGCCGACCCGGGTGCCCTTCTTGGTCTCCGGGTCCACGAGCATCACGTTGCTGATGTGGATGGGCGCCTCGATGGTCTCGATGCCGCCGGTGCGCGTGCCGCGCTGGGTCTGGCCGGCCTTGACGTGCTTGGTGACGCGCTGGACACCCTCGACGACGAGACGCTGCGACTCGACGAGGACCTCGAGCACACGGCCCTGCTGTCCCTTGTCGCGGCCGGAGATGACGACGACGAGGTCGCCCTTCTTGATCTTGGCCATGGTCAGAGCACCTCCGGCGCCAGCGAGATGATCTTCATGAACTTCTTGTCGCGCAGCTCGCGGCCCACCGGGCCGAAGATGCGCGTGCCACGGGGCTCCCCGTCGTTCTTGAGGATCACTGCGGCGTTCTCGTCGAACTTGATGTAGGAACCGTCCGGACGGCGGCGCTCCTTGCGGGTGCGCACGATGACAGCCTTGACGACGTCGCCCTTCTTGACGTTGCCGCCGGGGATGGCGTCCTTGACGGTGGCGACGATGACGTCACCGATGCCTGCGTAGCGACGGCCGGAGCCGCCGAGCACACGGATGCAAAGGATCTCCTTCGCACCAGTGTTGTCGGCGACACGAAGTCGCGACTCCTGCTGGATCATTACCTGCTCCTGTCGTCTGGCGGGTTCTCGGTTCGGGTCGAGCCGAGCCTGGCCGAACGGGTAGTTGCCGTGATGCACACGTTGCGCCGGGTGTCGTCTTGCGAGCGGCACCCGGCGCCCGTGGGCAACTGGGGGGTCGTGCTAGGCCGTGCTGAAGGCCTACTTCGCCTTCTCGAGGACCTCGACCAGGCGCCACCGCTTGGTGGCGCTCAGCGGCCGGGTCTCCATGATGACCACAAGGTCGCCCACGCCCGCCGAGCCCAGCTCGTCGTGCGCCTTGACCTTGCTCGTCCGCCGGATGACCTTGCCGTAGAGCGGGTGCTTGACCCGGTCCTCGACCTCGACCACGACGGTCTTCTCCATCTTGTCGCTGACCACGTAGCCGCGGCGCGTCTTGCGGTCGCCGCGCTTCTCGGCGATCGCCGTCGTCTTCTCGTTCTTCTCGTCGCTCATCAGTCTCACTCGCTCGCGCTCGGGGCGGTACGGATGCCGAGCTCGCGCTCACGCAGGATCGTGTAGATCCGCGCGATGTCGCGACGAACGGCCTTGAGACGCCCGTGGCTCTCGAGCTGACCGGTCGCGGACTGGAAGCGGAGGTTGAACAGCTCCTCCTTGGACTTCTTCAGCTCGGCGACAAGCTTCTCGTCGTCGAAGGTGTCCAGCTCGCTGGGAGCCAGTTCCTTGGTGCCGATAGTCATCAGTTACCACCCTCGCGAACCACAAAACGTGTCTTCATCGGGAGCTTGTGCTGCGCGCGGCGCATGGCCTCGCGAGCCAGGGGCTCCGGGACGCCGGCGAGCTCGAAGAGAACTCGGCCGGGCTTGACGTTGGCGATCCACCACTCGGGCGAACCCTTGCCGGAACCCATGCGGGTCTCGGCAGGCTTCTTGGTGAGGGGGCGGTCCGGGTAGATGTTGATCCAGACCTTCCCTCCACGCTTGATGTGGCGGGTCATGGCAATACGAGCAGCCTCGATCTGCCGGTTGGTGACGTAGGCGGGCTCGAGAGCCTGGATGCCGTACTCACCGAAGGAGATCGCGGTACCACCGGTCGCGGCGCCGGAGCGCCCCGGGTGGTGCTGCTTACGGTGCTTCAGCCTGCGCGGGATCAGCACGGCTCAGGCCTCCGTTCCGCTGTCAGCGGCCGGGGTCTCCGCGGGAGCGGAGGCGGCCTCGGTTGCGTCAGGAGCGTCAGCACGGTCGCGACGGGGAGCGCCGGCCCGGGGGCCACGGTCGCTGCGCTCGCCACGGTCCGTCCGCGGGCCACGAGCCGGGCGCGGGGCCTGGGTCGCCTGCTCGCGAGCAAACTCCTTCTCGGTCATGTCGCCCTTGTAGACCCACACCTTGACGCCGATGCGCCCGAAGGTGGTGCGAGCCTCGAAGAAGCCGTAGTCGATGTTCGCGCGCAGCGTGTGCAGCGGCACCCGACCCTCGCGGTAGAACTCCGTGCGGCTCATCTCCGCGCCGCCGAGGCGACCGGAGACCTGCACGCGGATGCCCTTGGCACCGGCGCGCTGGGCCGACTGGATGCCCTTGCGCATGGCACGGCGGAACGAGACGCGGCTCGCCAGCTGCTCGGCGATGCCCTGGGCGACCAGCTGAGCCTCGATCTCGGCGTTCTTGACCTCGAGGATGTTCAGCTGGACCTGCTTGCCCGTCAGCTTCTCGAGCTCGCCACGGATGCGGTCGGCCTCCGCGCCACGACGCCCGATGACGATGCCCGGGCGGGCGGTGTGGATGTCGACGCGGACGCGGTCACGCGTGCGCTCGATCTCGACCTTGGCGATGCCGGCACGCTCGAGGCCAGTGGCCATGAGCTTGCGGATCTTGACGTCCTCGCCCACGTAGTCGCGGTAGCGCTGACCCGGCTTGGTCGAGTCGGCGAACCAACGCGAGCGGTGGTCGGTCGTGATGCCCAGGCGGTACCCGAGCGGGTTGACTTTCTGTCCCACTATCGGGCCCGTCCCTTCGTCTCGCGCTCAGCGACGACCACGGTGATGTGGCTCGTCCGCTTGAGGATCTGGCTGGCCCGACCCTGCGCTCGCGGACGGAACCGCTTGAGCGTCGGACCCTCGTCGACGAACACCTCGGAGATGTAGAGGTCCGCCTCGTCCAGACGCTCGTTCGACCGCTTGGCGGTCTCCCGAGCGTTGGCGATCGCGCTCTCCACAACCTTGAGCACCGTCTCCCCCGCGGCCTGCGGCGCGAACTTCAGCACCGCCACGGCCTCGCCGGCCTGCTTGCCACGGATGAGGTCCACGACGCGCCGGGCCTTCTGGGGCGTGACGCGGACGAACCGCGCCTTCGCCTTGGCTTCCATTGCTGTCCTGCCTTCTTGTCTCTGCCGGTGAGGGCGTCGCCTGGCTGACCCGGGGGTCAGCGGCGACGACCCTTCCGGTCGTCCTTCTCGTGGCCGCGGAACGTCCGCGTCGGAGCGAACTCGCCGAGCTTGTGCCCGACCATCGACTCCGTCACGAACACCGGGGTGTGCTTGCGTCCGTCGTGCACAGCGAACGTGTGGCCGAGGAAGTCCGGCGTGATGACCGAACGGCGCGACCACGTCTTGATGACGTTCTTCGTGCCGGCGGTGTTCTGGACGTCGACCTTCTTCTGCAGGTGACCGTCGACGAACGGGCCCTTCTTCAGGCTACGTGGCATCTCAGGCTCCTATCAGCGCTTGTTCTTGCCGGTGCGCCGACGGCGCACGATGAGCTTGTCGCTCGGCTTGTTCGGACGACGGGTACGGCCCTCGGCCTGGCCCCACGGGCTGACGGGGTGACGTCCACCGGACGTCTTGCCCTCGCCACCACCGTGCGGGTGGTCGATCGGGTTCATGGCGACACCACGGACGGTCGGGCGCTTGCCCTTCCAGCGCATGCGGCCGGCCTTGCCCCAGTTGATGTTCGACTGCTCGGCGTTGCCCACCTCGCCGACCGTCGCGCGGCAGCGCAGGTCGACGTTGCGGATCTCACCGGACGGCATACGCAGCTGGGCGTAGGGGCCGTCCTTGGCGACGAGCTGCACGGACGCACCAGCCGAGCGGGCGATCTTCGCACCGCCACCGGGCCGCAGCTCGATGGCGTGGATGACCGTACCGGTCGGGATGTTGCGCAGCGGCAGGTTGTTGCCGGGCTTGATGTCGGCGCCGGGGCCGTTCTCGATGCGGTCACCCTGCGACAGCTTGTTCGGCGCGATGATGTAGCGCTTCTCGCCGTCGGCGTAGTGCAGCAGAGCGATGCGGGCGGTGCGGTTGGGGTCGTACTCGATGTGAGCGACCTTGGCCGGCACGCCGTCCTTGTCGTGGCGACGGAAGTCGATGACGCGGTACGCACGCTTGTGGCCGCCACCCTGGTGACGGGTGGTGATGCGACCCGTGGAGTTGCGGCCGCCCGTCTTGTGGAGGGGACGGACCAGCGACTTCTCCGGCGTGGAGCGCGTGATCTCGACGAAGTCGGCCACGCTCGAGCCACGACGGCCCGGCGTTGTCGGCTTGTACTTACGGATTCCCATGAGTTCTCAGTCCTCTTCAGCCGACCGGACCACCGAAGATGTCGATCGTTCCCTCGCGGAGGGTGACGATCGCACGCTTCGTGTCCTTGCGGCGGCCGGTGCCGAAACGGGTCCGACGGGCCTTGCCCTGACGGTTCGCGGTGTTGACCGAGTCGACCTTGACGCCGAAGACCTGCTCGACGGCAATCTTGATCTCGGTCTTGTTCGCCCGCGGGTCGACGAGGAAGGTGTACTTCCCCTCGTCGAGCAGGCCGTAGCTCTTCTCGGAGACGACCGGCGCGAGCAGGATGTCGCGCGGGTTCTTGCCGATGTCGGTCACTTGGTCTCCTCCTCAGCCTCGGAGGACGTGGCCACAGCGGAGGCACCCTTGACGGGGCCCGCCAGGAACGCGTCGAGCGCGCCCTGCGTGAACACGACGTCGTCCGAGATCAGGACGTCGTAGGTGTTGAGCTGGTCAGCGACCAGCAGGTGCACCCGCTCGACGTTCCGCAGCGACTTCCACGTGATCTCGTCCTGACGCTCGACGACGACCAGGACGTGCTTGCGCCCCGACAGGTTGTCGAGCACGGCGAGCGCGGACTTGGTCGAGGGCGCGGTGCCCGGGGCGAAGCCCGAGACGACGTGCACGCGGCCGGCACGAGCGCGGTCCGAGAGAGCACCGCGGAGCGCCGCGGCCTTCATCTTCTTGGGGGTGCGCTGCGAGTAGTCACGCGGGGTGGGGCCGTGGACGACGCCACCACCGGCGAACTGCGGAGCACGCGTCGAACCCTGACGGGCGCGGCCGGTGCCCTTCTGCTTGTACGGCTTGCGCCCACCACCACGGACCTCGCCACGGCTCTTCGTGTCGTGGGTGCCCTGGCGTGCCGCCGCGAGCTGCGCGACGACGACCTGGTGGATCAGCGGGATGTTGGTCTGCACGTCGAAGACGTCCGCGGGCAGGTCGGCCGAGCCGGCCTTCTGGCCCTGGGCGTCGACGACGTCGACAGTCAGCGTGTCACTCATGGTCACGCCCCCTTCACAGCGGAACGCACGACCACGACGCCACCCTTGGGGCCGGGAACGGCACCCTTGACGAGGATGAAACCCCGCTCGACGTCGACCGCGTGCACGGTCAGGTTCTGGGTGGTCTGGCGGTCCACGCCCATGCGACCGGCCATCTTGATGCCCTTGAACACGCGCGACGGCGTCGAAGCGCCACCGATCGAGCCGGGCTTGCGGTGGTTGCGGTGCGCACCGTGCGAGGCGCCGACGCCGTGGAAGCCGTGACGCTTCATGACACCGGCGGTGCCCTTGCCCTTGGTGGTGCCGATGACGTCCACGAGCGAACCGGCCTCGAAGAGGTCGGCCTGCAGCTCCTGGCCGAGCGTGAACTCGGAAGCGTTCGGCGTGCGGATCTCGGCCACGTGCCGGCGCGGCGTGACGCCGGCCTTCTCGAAGTGGCCCTTCAGCGGCTTGGTGACCTTGCGCGGGTCGATCTGGCCGTGGGCCAGCTGGACCGCGGCGTAGCCGTCAGCGTCAGCGGAGCGCACCTGGGTCACGACGTTCGTCCCGACAGCGACGACGGTGACCGGGACGAGACGACCGTTGTCGTCCCACACCTGGGTCATGCCGAGCTTCGTGCCGATGAGAGCCGTGACTGCGCGCTCGTTCTGCTGGGTAACCATAGAAATCAGTTCCTTCCCAGCGTCAGAGCTTGATCTCGATGTTCACGTCCGCAGGCAGGTCGAGACGCATGAGCGAGTCGACGGCCTTCGGCGTGGGATCGATGATGTCGATGAGCCGCTTGTGCGTACGCATCTCGAAGTGCTCGCGGCTGTCCTTGTACTTGTGGGGCGACCGGATGACGCAGAAGACGTTCTTCTCCGTCGGCAGCGGCACCGGACCCACGACCGACGCACCAGCGCGAGTCACCGTGTCGACGATCTTGCGCGCCGAGCTGTCGATGACTTCGTGGTCGTAGGACTTGAGCCTGATGCGGATCTTCTGTCCCGCCATGGCGCGTCTACTTCTCTCTGTTGAAACCGGCTCCGTCCGACCCCCGCACTCGGGCGTGTCGCAATGCGCGACACACCGTTGCGCTGCGTACCGTTTCCGGCACGAGATCGGTGGTTGTTGTCGGGCGTCAACCACCGGGTAATCCCGGGGTCCAGACGCCGTCCACGTGTGCGAGCCCTGTCGTGTGCCGCGCGCGCTAACGCGCCGCCCTCAACTAGGCAACCTGAACAGTGTGCCAGAGTGCGCCCCGGAACTCCAATCGCCTAGGTCACACCCGGACCGAGGATCCGCGTGATCTCGCGCACAAGCACGCGGGCGGCCCGGCCGCTCCGCGGCTCGCCCCCCGCCTGCGCGACCAGCCGCCTCGCACGGCCCGGCGTCCCGGCCCCGGCC
>NZ_JBFULZ010000030.1:0-28893 GCF_054049635.1 Cellulomonas sp. P5_C6
ACCGCGATCYTCGCTGCGAACGACCTCTCGGCCATCGCCACGCTGGAGGTCGCGCGCAGCCTGGACCTCCGGGTGCCCGACGACCTGTCGGTCATCGGCTTCGACAACGTGCCCGAGTCCGCGCTCACCTCTCCCCCGCTGACCACGATCAACCAGCCGATCCAGCGCCTCGGCTCCGAGGCCCTGAATCTGCTGGTGGATCTCATCGACGGCGTCGAGCGGGACGTGCACGTGCGGCTGCCGACGGAGCTGGTCGAGCGGGCGAGCTGCCGCAGACTCTGAGGTCAGCGACGAGCTCCCCGACGCAGAGCGTGCGGGTCAGACGATCCCGAAGCCGCCGGTCCACGCGATCTTCTCGCCGACGGCCAGGACCAGCTGCTGGAACCCGATCGCCTCGAGCTCGTGGGCGCGCGCGAGGGACCCGGCGTCGAGTCCCTTGACCCCGCCGGCCTCGACGGCCGAGATCAGCGCCGCCTTGGCGTCGGCGTCGTCGCCCGCCACCAGGACGGACGTCGGCACTCCCCCGACCTGCTTGGACGACAACGTCGCGGCGAACGTCGTGTTGAACGCCTTGAGCACCGTCGAGGACGGGAGCTTGGCGGCGATCTGCGCCGCGGCGGAGCTTCCGGCCGGCACGACCAGGGAGTCGAACGTCGCGAAGTCCAGGGGGTTGGTGATGTCGACGACGGTCTTGCCCGCGAGCTGGTCGCCGTAGCTCTCCACGATGCCGTCCACCGCGGCGTACGGCACGGCGAGGATCACCGTGTCGTTCAGGGGCGCCGTACCGACGTCCTCGCGCGTCACGTACGCGACGTCGTTGCCGCCGTCGGCCAGCACGCCGCCGATCGCGTTCGCCATGCTGCCGGTGCCGATGATGCTGAAGTTCGCCACGGTGGTGCTCCTCGCTGATGGGATTACTTGTACCTACAAGTAATCACCGTACTCGCGAATAGTTGACGCTACAAGTAATCGTCAGCGATGTGACGTGACTCACAGGTCGGATGCCGCGCCACAGCACGCCCGGGCCGACGTTGGATTCCGCCCGCGACTCGACCGGTCATGCGTCACGCCGTTGCCGGCGGGGCACAGCGCTGGATGAACTCGAGCGCGGTCTGCGCGACGTCCTGCCACCCGTGATCGATGGTCAGGGAGTGGCCACGGCCTTCCATCTCGACGAACTCCGTGACGGCGGGGTTCTTGCTGTGCTTCTTGTAGGCGGCGTAGGAGATTGCGTGCGGCACCGTGTGGTCCTTCTCGCCGGACACGACCAGCAGGGGTCCCCTCTGCGGTGCCCTGTAGGCCACCMTCGCCTCGCTGAAGGGGTTGAGGTTGGCCGCGGCAGCCTGGAAGATCGGCACGCCCGACGCGGCCACGTGGAACTCCTCGTACAGCTGCTTGGCCTCGTCCTCGTCGAGGTTGTTGGCCCAGCCGTACAGGAACTCGTCGAACGTCAGGGTCACCGCGCGGCGGGAGTTCGCCGGGTTACCGAGCACAGGTGAGCCGGCCTTGAGCGCAGAAGCGGGCAGCGGGAGGACACCTCGACCCGGAGCAGGGTCGATCGTCACGGTCGCCGCGGCGACCTCCTCGCCCGCCATCTTCTGGACGATCAGGCCGCCGAAGGAGTGACCGACGATGGCGGGCTTCCTGGTCAGCTCGCGGACCGCCTCGAGGTAGTGGTCGGTCACGGCCTGCACCATCTTGTGCGCGAACGCCTCAGGATTCGCCCGCGCCTCGGCCACCGTGTCCGGGTCGTCGGGCCATCCCGGAGCCACGGTTGCGTAGCCGGCCTCCTCGAACAGGGCACGCCAACGGTCCCAGCTGCTGGACAGCAGCCACAGCCCGTGAACGAACAGGACCGGTTGACGGCCCGAGTCGTTCGCGATCCGCAGCTCGGCGAGCTCGCGCTCCGTCAGGGTCTGTCGCGGGGAGTCGCTCATGACGTCATCGCCTTCCTGTCGATCGTGCGGTGGATGTCTGGAGACGTTAGGTCCGGGCGCCACCGGTGCGTTGGTCCAGGCTGCGCGAATCTGTGCCGTGCGTGCACGCGTCGACGGCCGACCTGGCGCGGTCGGCCAGCAAGCGCCGCGCCCGGGACGACCTGGCCGACCAGACATGTGCTGAGCGTGCACGGTTCGTTGCCGTTCCTGCGTGCCGTCCCGACGGGGTTGTGCGCCGACGGGACCGTGACCATGCTGGACGGACGTGGCCGCCCGGCCGCGACGACGATGCTCACGTGCAGGCATGGAGCGAGGGCATGACAACCGTCTGGAGTGCTGCCGAGGCGCCAGGAGTCGATCGCGCTGCCGCAGTCCGGGAGGCGGTCGGCAGCAACGTCGTACGCGTCGACATCGACCTCCCGGAGGATCCTCGCCACATCGACGTCGAGCTCGMCCTCTCCGTTGCGGGCCCGGTGCAGGTGCTCACGGTGCGGTCGATGGCGACCACGGTGACGCGGAGCCCACGACTTGCTCACGACGGGTCCGAGCCGCAGCTGTTCCTCACGCTGCAGGGCGCCGGCGGTTCGGCGATGGCGCAGCACGGCCGGCACACCCAGCTGCGCACCGGCCAGTTCGCCGTCTACACGACGACCAGCCCGTACACGCTGATGTTCGACGGCGGTCTGGACGCGCACTTCTTCCGCATCCCTATCGCCGAGCTTGCCCTGCCCGACTCGGCGATCCGGGAGGTGTCGTCGCGTGCACTGGGCAGCAACGACCCGGTGGCAGCGCTGGCCTCCACCTATCTGGGCCAGCTCGCCATCAGCCCTGGACTGCGAACCCGGGCGGTCGCCGACAACCTGGCCCAGCCGACGATCGACCTGGTTCGCGCCGCCCTCGTCTCCAGCCTCGGCGACCCGGCCCTCGGCAAGGAGTCCCTTCAGACCACCCTGGAGATGCGACTCCTGGAGTACCTGCGATCGCACCTCGCCGACGACGATCTCACTCCGGGAAGGGTCGCGGCAGCGCACAACATCTCCGTCCGGCACCTCTACACGGTCCTGGGCCGCGCGGGAGTGAGCTTCGGGGACTGGGTCCGTACGCAGAGGTTGGAGGCGTGCCGCCGCGAGCTCGCACACTCGAACGCCCGGGCGCGCACCATCGCCTCCGTCGCGCGCCAGTGGGGGTTCCCGGACGCGACGCACTTCAGCAGAGTCTTCCGCGAGGCCTACGGCGTCACACCCCGGGAGTGGCGTGACCTCAAGGCGACCCAGCCGCCATCCRTACTCTCCTAGGCCCCGAACGCCCCGTCAGGACGGGGTCGGCGGAACCGATCCGGTGCTGGCGCGCACGACGAGCGAGGTCGGCAGGGTGACGGCCGCCGGCTCCCCGCCCTCGACCAGCTCGATCAGCAGGCGCACCATCTCGCCGGCGATCTGGTCGAGCGGCTGCCGGATGGTGGTGAGCGGCGGGTCGAGCGTCGCGGCGAGCCCGGAGTCGTCGAAGCCGCCGACCGCGACGTCCTGCGGGACGCGTCTGCTGGCCTCGCGCAGCACCTGCAGCGCGCCCGCAGCCATCAGGTCGGATCCCACGAAGACCGCGTCGAGGTCGGGTCGGCGCTCGAGGAGCGTCCGCATCGCCACCGCGCCACCGCCGCGCGAGTAGTCGGCGTGCGCCACGAGCGACTCGTCGTAGAGCGACCCGAGCTCGTCGCGGTAGCCCTCGAGCCGGAGCCTGCCCCCGGGGGTGTCCAGGGGTCCCGTGATCGTCGCGATCCTGGTGCGGCCGATCTCGAGCAGGTGCCGCGTCATCCGCCGCCCGCCGCCGAGGTCGTCGGCGGCGACGTAGCCGACGCTCCCCTCGAAGCCGAGCGGGATCCCGCAGGAGATCATCGGGATGCCCTGCCGCACCAGCGCGTCGAGCAGGGCGTTGCCGCTGTGCGACGAGATCGCGAGGACACCGTCGACGTGCCCGGCGCCGACGTAGGACGAGACCTGCTTCTGCTCGTCGGGGGTGCCCGCGACCATGAGCAGGAGCGGCATCCGGCGTACGGCCAGCGCCTCGGCGGCTCCCCGCAGGAGGATCGAGAAGTTCGGGTCCTCGAAGAGCAGGTGCTGGGGTTCGGTGAGCAGGAACGCCACCGAGTTCGACCGTCCGGTGACCAGGCTGCGCGCGTGCGGGTTGGCGGAGTAGCCGGTGGTCCGGATCGCCTCCTCGACGGCCGCGAGCGAGTCCGGGGACACCCAGTGCCCACCGTTGATGACGCGCGAGACCGTGCCCCGGGACACGCCGGCCGCAGCCGCGACGTCACGGATCGTCGGGCGTCTGCGCGGCGCGGTCGTCGGTCCCATCGCAGGTGACTCTAGGGGAACGAGCGCACCGATCGGCTCAGTCCTCGCGGACGACCACGACGCCCCATGCCGGGACTTCCGCCCCCGCCTCGTGACGTCGGTCGGCCACGAGGTCGTGCCCGGAGACGTGCAGAGGCAGGTCCGTGCCGGTGTGGTTGAGCGCGAACAGCCAGCTCCCGGTCGTCGTCGTCCGACGGACGACCTCCAAGCCGCCAGGCGACGGGACGAGGGACGACACGCCGGCCGCCGCGAGCACGCGACCGAGCAGACCGGTGAGGGACGAGTGGTCGAGGCGGGTCGACAGGTACCACGCGGCACCGCCCGCCCGGGTGGTTCGCCGCGTGACCGCGGGACCGCCCGCCGACGGTCCGTCGACGTACGTCGCCAGGACTTCAGCGCCGGTCGACGTCATCCGCTCGGTCCAGACCTCCCCCGTGCTCCCGTCGCTCAGCGTCGTGGTCTCCTCAGCCGGCAGGGGCGCGAACTCCTCCACGCGCACCCCCAGCAGGTCCCGGAACGCCCCGGGGTAGCCGCCCAGGAGGACTCGGTCCTGATCGTCGACGATTCCCGAGAAGTAGGAGACGAGCACGTGCCCACCCCTGGCGACGACCGCGGTCAGGCGGTCGGACAGGCCCTCGGGTGCCAGGTAGAGCGTGGGCACGAGGACGACGTCGTACCCGTCCAGCGACGCGGCGGCGGGCAGGACGTCGACCGTGACGCCGGCGTCGAGCAGCGCACTGTGCATGCGCTGGGCGAGATCCAGGTAGCGCAGGTCGACGGTGGGGCGGGCCTCGAGCTCGGCCGCCCACCACGCCTGGGTGTCCCACAGCAGGGCCACGCGTGCCTGCTCGACGGTGCTCCCCCGCACCTCGGCCAGCCGACCCAGGGTCGCCCCCAGCTCGGCGACGTCCCGGAACAGCTGAGAGTCGCGCCCGGCGTGCGGGACCATCCCCGAGTGGTACTTCTCCGCACCGGCGCGCGACTGGCGCCACTGGAAGAACAGCACGCCGTCGGAGCCTCGGGCCACGTGCTGCAGCGAGTTGCGCAGCATCTGCCCGGGCTCCTTGGCGATGTTGCGCGGCTGCCAGTTCACCGCACTCGTGGAGTGCTCCATCAGGATCCACGGGTCGCCGCCGGCCAGCCCGCGCGTCCGGTCTGCGCTGAACGCGAGCTCCGCCCAGCCGCGGGGATTCTCCGACCACAGGTAGTGGTCGTTGGAGACGATGTCGACCAGCGGCGTCGTCTGCGTGTAGTCGATCTGGTGGAAGTCGCCCATGACCATGTAGTTGGTGGTCACCGGCAGGTGCGGCGTCACCTCGCGCAGCACCGCCGCCTCGGCCTCGAGGTGCGCGACGAACGCGTCGGAGGAGAACCGCTCGAACGCGAGCCGCTGCCCCGGGTTCGGGATCGTGGTGGAACGTCGCGGCGGCAGGATCTGCTCGAAGCTCGCGTAGCGCTGCCCCCAGAACGCGGTCCCCCACGCCAGGTTGAGCGCGTCGACGTCCGCGTACTCCTTGCCCAGCCAGTCGCGGAACGCCGCCGCGGACACGTCGCAGTAGCAGCGGCCGTTGTGGCAGGCCAGCTCGTTGGAGACGTGCCACATCTTGACTGCGGGGTGGTGGCCGTACCGCTCGGCGACGACCCGGGCGATCCGCTTGGCGTGGTGCCGGATGACCGGCGAGCTCACGCACCACGACTCGCGGCTGCCGTGCGTGAACCGCATACCATCGGCGTCGACCGGCAGCATCTCCGGGTGCAACAGGTGCAGCCACACCGGCGGCGCGGCGCTCGGCGTCGCCAGGTCCACCCCGATGCCGGCCTCGTGCAGCAGGTCGAGGATCCGGTCCAGCCAGCCGAAGTCGAAGACGCCCTCCTCCGGCTCGAGCTGACCCCAGGAGAAGATCCCGACGCTCACCAGCGTGACGCCGGCCTCCCGCATGAGCGCGATGTCGTCGGCCCAGACCTCCTCCGGCCACTGCTCCGGGTTGTAGTCCGCTCCGAACGCGATGCCGTCGGAGGGCCACGGGCCCGTCCAGCGCGCGCTCACCGGGTCACCGCCACGAGCACGTCCCACGCGCCGAGCGTGACGGTGTCGCCCGCGGCGAACCGCACCGGGGTCGGCGAGGACCCGTGCGGCGCCGCGATGACGTCGAGGTCAGCAGGAACGGTTACCACGGTGGCCTCCCAGGACCAGTTGTGAACGACGTGCACACGCGCGCCGTCGGGTCGGGTCGAGCTGTGGACGGTGACGCTCGGTGGCAGGTCGGACCATCCGGCGAGCGGTGTCGGTACCAACCAGTGCGCGAGGCTGCGGGCGAGCGTCAGGTCCGGGACGGTGCCGACGACCGTCACCCGACCGGCGCCGTACGCCCGCGTGGTGACGGCCGCCCAGGCTCCCAGGTGCGGGTGGTCGTAGGTGGCGAGGACGTCGGCGCCGTCGGCGACGAGGCACTCGGCCCAGGCCGTCGCCGCGGCGCCCTCCTCGAGCGGGAACGCGTCGGACCCGCGCACCGGGACCGGCTCGTCGAGGTTCGCGAACTCGTCGTACCAGGCTCCGGCAGGCCCGGACAGGCGCGCAGGCTGGGTCTCGGCCCGTGCGCGCGCCTCGTCGTCCGCGTACCCGGTCCGGGGTCCGACGACCAGGTGCCCGCCGGCCTCGGCGTACCGGCGCAGCCAGTCGAGGTCGCGGTCGGAGGCCGGGTAGTAGCCCGCTGCCACGAGGACCGGGTGGGTGCGGGCGGCCTGCGCCGGCGCGTCGTCGAACAGGTAGCGGGGGCGCACCAGGCGCACCTGGAGCCCGGCATCGAACGCGCCCCGGTAGAAGGACGCGACGATCCGGGGGTAGCTGTTGCGGTCCCCCGTGCCGTCGGCGAGCTGCAGCGGCGGCTGGGCGGCCAGCGCGAACCGCGCCTTCGTCGAGGACAGGATCGCGATGTCGGCGTCGGGCGTCGCGTCGGCGATCGCGCCGCCCGCCCGGGAGAGCTCAGCACCGAGCCGGGCGATCTCGCCGTAGGCCCGGCCGGGGTGCCCGCTGTGCGGCAGCACGCCGCCCCAGTACGTCTCGGTCCCGTAGTGCAGCGTGTGCCAGTGCCAGTACTCGACCATCCGCGCACCCCGCGCGACCAGCGCCCAGGCCGCCTGACGCCACTGGCCCGGGTAGGCCGGGTAGTTGGTGCTCGGCCCGCCGATCGCCTGGGCGTCCGTCTCGGTCACCAGGAACGGCTCGCCCCGGCTGGAGAACATCGCGTCGCCCGACTGGAACACCGTCCACGTGCCGGTGGTCGTCCAGTACTGCGGCACGACGGCTGCGCTGGGGTGCGCGAGCCCGTCCTGCATGCGGTAGTACGGGTTCCCGCTCGTGACGTCCAGGACGGCCGCGAGATCGGCGTCCTCGAGGGCCGGGCGCTCGTAGGAGATGCAGGTGGTGACGAACTGGTCGGACCGGGCGAGCTCACGGACCGCCCGCGCCTGCCAGTCGATCATCTCCGTCGTCAGGCCCGCCTGGAACTCGCGCCAGGCGAGGTCGTACTGCGGCTGGGCATTGCCGTCCGGGGTCCACAGGTCCGCCCACGACGACAGTCGGTGCGACCAGTAGACCAGCCCCCACTCCCGGTTCAGGGTCTCGACGTCGCCGTACGTGTGCCGAAGGTGGTCGACGAACCGCTGGAACACCCCGTGGTTGTGCAGGAGGTGCAGCCCGGGCTCGTTGTCCACCTGGAACCCGATCACGGCCGGGTGGTCGCGGTAGCGCTCGACGATCTTGCGCAGGATCCGGTCGGCGTGGAACCGGAACACGGGGTGCGTGAAGTCGGCCTCCTGCCGGGCTCCCCAGCCCATCGGGCTGCCCGTGCGGTCCTCACCGGCGACCTCGGGGTAGCGCCGGACCATCCACAGGGGCAGCGCGTAGGTCGGCGTGCCGATCACCACGTCGATCCCCCGGGCCAGGGCGCCGTCGAGGACGGGCTCGAGCCAGTCCAGCTCGAACCGGCCCTCGTCGGGCTCCCACGTGGACCAGACCGACTCCCCCACCCGGATCACCGAGAACGCCGCGGCCTGCATGAGGTCGAGGTCGCGCTCTAGCGTCTCGGGCTTCGGGTCCTGGCCCGGGCCCGCGTACTCGTAGTAGTACGCCGCGCCGAATCGCACTCGGTCGTGCTGCACAGCCATGATCGTCTCTCCGTGGTGGTGGAAGCTGCGGGTGCAGCGGGCGACCGACCCCGGCCGCCGTGAACCGGTGGCCGACGGGAGTGCAGGCACTCCCGTCGGCCACTCCGGGTCGGGCCTAGAGGAGGCCCCGGAAAGCGAACCGGAACGTCAGCTCGGTGTCCGTCGGCAGTCGGTACTCGGGATGGGTCTGAGCACCCCAGGAGTCGTCGCCACCGACCCCACGCCGCTGGAGCGCCGGACGCAGGACCGTCTGGTAGATCGGCGGCAGCTCGGTGTGGTGCGCGGCGTTCTCGATCTCGAACGGCGTCCACGGCAGGGCCGACAGCTCCATGCCCTGGTCCGCCTCCAACCGCAGGCCCGCACCGCGCTCGTCGGTCACGGTCGCCCAGCGCACGCCGGTCCGGCTGCCCGCCTCCTGCGGACGCAGGTACGGCGTGAGCGAGGTGCGGACGTCGGCCTCCCACACACCCACCCGCGCGCCGGCCCGACGGTCGACGTAGGACTCCTCGGGGCCCTCTCCGTACCAGCGCAGGTTGCGGAACGCGGCGTCGGTCGTCAGGAGGAGCCCGAGCTCCGGCATGTCCGGCAACCCCGCGCCCGGTGTCACGGTGAGGGTCACCTCGACGCGACCGTCACCGTCCACGAGGTACGAGAGCTCGCACTCCCCCGCCTGTGCGGGCAGCTCGTACCGGAAGTGCACGAGAACGCCGGCGTCGGTCTGCTCGACCGCGGGCTGCTCGGGACCCCGGACAGCCGTCGCGTACCGGCTGGCGAGCAGCCAGGCGGCGTCCTGTGCAGGGCCGCCCCACCCGCGCTCGTTGGAGGTGGGCGCGTGCCAGAAGCTCGGCTGGGGCACCGAGCGCAGCAGCTCGCGGCCGCCGTCCGGCGTCAGCCCGTAGCGGTACGAGACCAGCCCCCCGTGCAGCCGCGAGAACAGGGCCGTGAAGTGCCGGCCCCGCACGCCCACGTTGTGGATGCCATGGACGACCTCCGGCGCGACGGCCCGGCGGGTCGGAGCCGAGGCCGCGGCCGGGACGACCACGACCGCCTGCTCGTGGGCCACCTCGTGCCCGGCCGACGCCCAGCGCGTGGTGCGACGCAGCCGGAAGGACACGTCGACCGTGTACTCCCCGGGTGCGGCCGGCACCGTGACGGGGAGCGCGTAGATCTGCGAGCCCCCAGGGGCCACGGCAGTCTCTAGCACCTCCTCCTGCAGCACCCGGCCCTCCCGGGCGAGGGTCACGACGCACTCGTGGACCGACGACGGGGTGGCGAGGTGACGGTTCTCGACCGTGACCTTGTCGCTGCCCACCGAGAGCCGATAGCCCTGGTACAGGTAGCGCAACTCCTGGGCGATCGGCTTGAGGGTGCGATCGGCGAAGACGATGCCGTTGCCGCTGAAGTCCGAGTCGTGCGGCGCGTCACCGAAGTCCCCGCCGTAGCCGAAGTACTCGCGGCCCGAGGAATCGGTGCGCCGAAGGGCCTGGTCGGCGAAGTCCCAGATGAAGCCGCCCTGGAACAGCGGCTCGCGGTAGGCGAGGTCGATGTACTTGTGGACCGCCCCGAACGAGTTGCCCATGGAGTGGGCGTACTCGCACAGCACGTAGGGCTTGTCGCGGTGCGTTGCGAGGAACTCCTCGATCTCGGCCGCCGGCGCGTACATGCGTGAGACGACGTCGGTGGTCTGCGGGTGCCGCGGGTCCCAATGGACGCCTTCGTAGTGGACCGGCCGGGAGTCCGCGCGACGGAAGTACTCCGACACCTCCAGGATGCCCGTGCCGCCGAACGACTCGTTGCCGCACGACCACATGACGACGCTCGGGTGGTTCTTGTCCCGCTCGAGCATGCTGGCGGCGCGGTCGAGGAGGGTGGGCAGCCACTCGGGACGGTCCCCGGGCAACGCCACGTCGACATCCGCCCCGGCGAACCTGATCAGGTCCCACATCCCGTGCGACTCGAGATTCATCTCGTCGATGACATAGAGCCCGTACTCGTCGCACAGCTCGTAGAAGAACGAGTTGTTCGGGTAGTGGCTGGTCCGCACGGCATTGATGTTCAGCCGCTTCATGAGCTGGATGTCGGCCTCGGTCTGCTCGCGGGTCATCACACGACCCTGGAGGCCGAACTCGTGGCGGTTGACCCCGTTGAAGACCACGCGGGACCCGTTGACCTTGAGCAGGCCGTCCTCGATGCCGAACCGGCGCACACCCACCTGGACGGGGACGTGCTCGGTCAGCCGGCCCGACGCGTCGTACACGTCGAGCGTGAGGTCGTACCGGTGAGGATCTTCCGCGCTCCACAGCCGCGGAGCCTCGATGCGGACCACGAGCTCGTCGTCGCCGACGAGCTGGCCGGCACCGGCGATCCGGGCGTCCACCCTGCCGTCGCCGGCCAGCACGACGCGCACGCGCACCGTCGCCTCGGAGAGGTCGTCGGCGACGTCGGTCACCACCCGGACGTCCTCGACGTGCACCGTCGGCCGGCGGTACAGGACGACGTCCCGGAACAGGCCGGAGAACCTGAAGAAGTCCTGGTCCTCGACCCACGACCCGGCGCTCCACCGGACCACCTGCGCCACGATGACGTTCTCGCCGTCGACCAGGGCGTCGGTGAGGTCGAACTCCGACGGGGTGAAGGAGTCCGTCCCGTAGCCCACGTAGGCGCCGTTCAGCCAGACGGCGACGGCGCTCTCCGCACCGTGGAAGCTCACGCTCAGCCGCTCGCCGGGCCCGAGCGGGTGCTCGAGGGTGAACGTCCGACGGTAGGTCGCCACCGGGTTGTACCGCTGGGGAACCTGCCCCGGCTCGAGCTGCTCGTAGCCGTCCCACGGGTACTGCACGTTGGTGTACTGCGGGCGGTCGTAGCCGAGCAGCTGGACGTGGGCCGGTACGGGCACGTCGTCCCAGCCGGAGTCGTCGACGTCCACCCGCTCGAAGCCGGGGACGACGAGCGCGGGGCTCTTCGCGTAGTGCAGCTTCCACAGCCCGTTGAGCGACTGCTCGAAGGAGCTCGTCCCGGTCGCCGACTCCTGGGGGGAGGCGAACCACCGGTGGTCGGAGTGAGCGTCGAGCCGGTTCTCCTTGACGAACTCGGGGTCGGTGATCCGGTCGAGGTCGAATGTCACTTGATGGCCCCCGTGACGCCCTCGGCAAAGCTGCGCTGCAGCAGGAGGAAGACGACCACCGTCGGCACCGAGACGATGAACACGGCGAGCATGAGGCTCCCGTAGTCGGTGACGTACCCGGCGCGCATGTTGGACAGCAGCATCGGCAAGGTCTGGTACGCGTTGTCGACGAGGATCACCTTCGGCCACAGGAAGTTGTTCCACGAGAACAGGAAGGTGATGACACCCGCGGCAGCGAGGGTGGGCTTCATCGTCGGCAGGTAGATGCGCGCGAAGATGCTCACCTCGCCCAGCCCGTCGAGGCGCGCCGCCTCGATGATCTCGTGCGGGAACGTCCGCGAGGCCTGCCGGAACAGCAGGATCAGGAACGGCGTCGCGATCAGGGGCAGGATGACCGCGACCGTCGAGTTCACCAGTCCCAGCTGCGCGAAGAGGCGGAACAACGGGATCATCGTCGCCGCGAACGGGATCATGATCGCCA
Source organism: Cellulomonas sp. P5_C6 (assembly GCF_054049635.1). Lineage (NCBI taxonomy): Bacteria > Bacillati > Actinomycetota > Actinomycetes > Micrococcales > Cellulomonadaceae > Cellulomonas > Cellulomonas sp. P5_C6. Next base: position 12,061 of record NZ_JBFULZ010000030.1, read on the forward strand.
GGAGCAGGAGGCCCATGACGGCGTCCTTCGCCCGCGAGTGGTAGATCTCGAACGCATACCCGGCGATCGAGCACAGGACCAGTGCGAGCAGGGTCGTCGCGATGGCGTTGACAGCCGAGTGGTAGAACGCCGTCCCCAGGGGCTGGGCGTCGACGAGCGCCTTGAAGTTGTCGAGGAGGTGGCTACCCGGCAGCAGCTTGGACGCGAGGACCTCGTTGCTCGTGTTCGTCGCCGAGACGGTCATGAAGTAGAGCGGGAAGACCGACAGGACGACGGCGAACGACAGGAACACGTATGCGGGAATCCGGCGAAGTGTTGTTCTAGTCACGCTTGTCGCCCACCTTCAGCTGGATGGCGGCCAGGATGGCCACGATGACGAGGATCGCGTAGGAGATGGCGGCCGCGTACCCGAAGTTCGGGCTGTTGCGGAACGACACGTTGTACAGGTAGTGCGAGACCGACATCGTCGTGTTGCCCGGGCCACCGGCCGTGAGGTTGAACGACTCGTCGAACATCTGCAACGTTCCGTTGGTGGACAGGATCGCGCAGAGCAGGATGATGGGCTTGAGCTGCGGCATCGTCACGTACCAGAAGGTCTTGAACCCGCCGGCACCATCGACGCGAGCAGCCTCGAGGGTCGAGCGGTCGATGTTCTGCAGTGCGGCCAGGAAGAAGATCATGTTGTAGCCGGTCCACCGCCACAGCAGGCCGAGGATGATCACCATCCGGGCCGTGCCCGTCTGGCCGAGCCAGTTGACGGGAGAGTCGAGTATCCCGAACTGCGTGAGCAGGTCGTTGGCCAGGCCGTCGGTCGCGAAGATCTGCCGGAACACCAGCGAGTACGACACGAGCCCCACCGCGCACGGCAGGAAGATCGCCGTCCGGAAGAATCCCTTCCACCGCAGCCACGGCGCGTTGAGCAGGTTCGCCAGCAGCATCGCCAGCAGGAGCATGATCGGGACCTGGATGATCAGGTAGATGAACGTCGTGCTCAGCGTGAGTCGGAACTGGTCGTCCTGGAACAGCCGCTGGTAGTTCAACCACAGCGGCTCTGCCCAGGTCAGCTTGGTCCCGCGTCCCGTCTTCAGCGACAGGAAGAGCGCCTGGATCATCGGCCAGAAGTTGACCAGCACGATGATGGCTGCGGCGGGAATGATGAACGACCACCCGGTCAGGCTGCGGCGTCGCGCGATCGCCGACAGGGGTGCCGATTTGGGCTGACGCCCTCGGGACGACTTCGTCCCAGGAGGGGGCGCGCTCTGCGCGCGGTCCTCGGTCGGAGCGGTGGGAGCAGACACGAGCGGCTCACCTCTTCTTCGCGGTGACGGACAGGACAGGAAAGCGGGCGGCGGAGCCGTGGACTGGTCTCCGCCGCCCGCCCTCAGGTCACCCCATGGCGAACTCGACGGTCTGCTGCGCCTGGTCGAGCTCGGCCTTCGGGTCCGCGCCGTTGAGGATGTTGGTGATGGCGACGCTCACGGCGTCCCGACCCTCGTAGTAGTAGGCACCCGTGTTGTTGCTGGGCACCTTCGCGGCGAACTTCAGCACGTCGGCGTAGATCGGCTGACCGCCGAAGAATGCCTGCGGCTCGTTGTAGACGTCCGAGTCACCCGCCGGGAGCCAGTTGGCCAGCGCGCCGGACTTCGGGAGGATCGTGTCGTAGAACTCGGTCGAGCCCGCGAACGTCGCGTTGAGGAAGTCGCTGGCGAGCGCCTCGTTGCCGTTCGGGGTGATCGCCCAGGACGAGCCACCGTTGGCGGTGTAGTTCGTCGCGCCGTCGACGCCGTCGAGCTTCGGGACGTTGGTGACGGCCCACTTGCCGGACTGGTCCGCGGCCGACTGGATGGAGCCGGAGATCCACACGCCGTTGACGACGCCGGCCGTGTTCGAGTTCACGATCGTGTTGATGTACTCGTCCCACGAGTTGACCTCGACGAAGACGCCGGCCTTGACCAGCTGCCCGTACATGTCGATGGCGGCCAGCAGTGCGTCGTTGTCGGTGATGGTCGGCTTGCCCTGGTCGTCGAACAGGCTCGCGCCGGCGCTCTGCAGCATCATCATGATCGTGTCGGCCGAGTTGGCCTGGCCGGTGAGCAGCGGCTTGCCCGTCTTCTCCAGCACGACCTTGCCCATCGTGAGGAACTGGTCCCACGTGATGTCGGTGAAGTCGTCGATCGTGTAGCCGGCCTGCTCGAGGAGGTCGGTCCGGTACGCGCCGATCGCGGCCCCGTTGTCGAACGGCACGCCGTAGTTGACGTCGTCGACCGTGGAGTACGCCACGACGGACTCGGGGAACTGGCTGAAGTCCACCTTGGAGTCGGTGAAGTTGGCGAAGATGTCCGGGTAGTTGATCACGTTCTTCTGGAACGCGTTGTTCTGCATGAGGAAGATGTCAGGCAGCTGGTCCGTCTCGCCCGACTGGGCCAGCGTGGTCAGCTTGGTCTGCAGGTCGTCCCACGGCGTCTCGACGATGTTGAGCTTGAAGTCCGGGTGATCGGCCTGGTAGACCTTCTCGGCCTCCTGGAGGGCGTAGATGTTGAACGCCGGGTCCCACGCCCAGACCGTCAGGGTGTTGTTGCCGGTACCACCGCTCGCGCCGGTCGTCTCGTCCCCGCTCGAGCCGGAATCTCCGCCGCTGCACGCGGCGAGGGCGAGTGTCAGCGTCAAGGCGGCGCCCAGCGCGCCGAGCGTGCGTGTCTTCTTCATCGGGTGATCCCTTCGGGCTGTTGGTCGTCCTTGACCGGTGCCGGCTCTCGCCGCGTCGCCGGCTCCGACTCGTCCGCCGCAACGTCGCGGCGGTCGAGCGGGATAGGTCGACAGTGCTGTTGTGAGGTCGTGCGCCGTGCTGTGGTGAGGCGGTTACCTGCTCCATGCCAAGGGGTCTGGTCCACTCCGACCACGAGCAAAACGGGCGTCGCTCGACCTTCTCTGGCGTTTGGTGACGTCACCATAGCAGCGGGTAGACATCCGTTCGGCGACGGTTTGGTAACGGAAAGACCAGCATTTCTGACTCGATAGGATCCTTTGGTGACGTCACCATTGCGCCCTACCACTAGCATCTGGCCATGACAACCGCGCCAGCGCCCGGCCGCCGCCGCTCGGGCCCCTCGATCGGCGACGTCGCCCGCCTCGCCGGCGTGTCGCCGCAGACGGTGTCGCGCGTCTCGACCGGCGCCGACTCGGTCCGACCGACCACCCGCGCACGCGTCGTGCAGGCGATGGACCAGCTCGGCTACTCGCCGAACCGGGCGGCCCAGGCGCTGCGGAACGGCACGTTCGGCGCCATCGGAGTGCTCTCGACCGGCTTCCAGCGCACCGGTGAGGCCCTCACCGCCGAGGCCCTGGTCGAGGCCGCCGCGCTCGAGGACTACTCGGTCACGCTGCTCCACGTCCGCAACCTCGCCCCGGAGAGCTGGGAGAACGCGGCACACCGCATCTCGCACCAGGCCATCGACGGCCTCGTCATCATGCGGGCCGAGCAGGCGTCGCCCACGACCCTGGTGCTGCCCGCGGGCATGCCGGTCGCGGTGTCGTTCTCCAAGTTCGCGGGCCACTACCCCACCGTCTCCGCCGACCAGGTCCAGGGCAGCGAGGACGCGATGCGCCACCTGCTCGGCCTGGGGCACCGCACCGTGCACCACCTCGCCGGGCCGCGGGACTCGGAGCACGCCCTGGTGCGCATCGGCACGTGGCGCCGCTGCCTCCTGGAGGCGGGGATCCGTCCGCCCGAGCCCGTGTACGGAGACTGGAGCGCGCACGACGGCTACGAGGCGGGGCTGCGGCTCGCGGCGAACCCCGACGTCACCGCGGTGTTCTGCGCCAACGACGAGATGGCGCTCGGCCTCGTCCGGGCGCTGCACGAGGCTGGCCGCCGCGTGCCCGAGGACGTGTCCGTGGTGGGCTTCGACGACATCTCCGTCGCCGGCTGGACCTCACCGCCCCTGACGACCGTCCGGCAGGACTTCCACGCCATCGGCCGTGCGCTCATCACCCTCGTGGTCGGTCAGCTCCGGTCGAGGACCGTCCCACCGCCGGCCCTGACGGTCGTGCCCACGGAGCTCATCGTCCGGGCGAGCACCGGACCGCCTCCACGCTGAACCTCGACATCGACGTCGCCCCGAACGCCTGACGTCCGTCGACCCAGATCTACCGACGTATCGCCACCCAGGGCCGCACGGCCCGCCGCACGACGATGAGGACTCAATGGAGAGCATCACGAAGAACCGTCAGACGCCTGCGACGCTCCTGTCGATGGTCGAACGTGCCTACGGCGCCGAGCAGGTGCCCACGGGCGAGCCGGACTCCTGGCTCGAGGAGCTGGGGCACGGCTGGTTCAACGTCGCGTACCGGATCCAGCTGCGCGACGGCCGGTCCGTGGCCCTGAAGATCGCGCCGCCGCGTGACGTGCCGGTGATGACCGCCGAGCGCGGCGCGATGCGCATCGAGCTCGCCTCGCTGGCGCTGATCGCGGAACGCACCGACGTCCCGGTCCCGCACGTCGACCACGCCGACCTGAGCCACGAGCTCGTCGACGCCGACTACTTCTTCATGCCGTTCATCGACGCCGACAACTTCGGCATCGTCGCGGAGGACCTGAGCACCGAGCAGCGCGACGCGTACAACGAGGCGCTCGGCGCCGCCAACCGCGAGCTGAACTCGATCCGTGGGAGCTGGTTCGGACCGCTCGCCGGCCCGGGTCACCCGTCATGGCGAACCGCGTTCACCGGCATCGTGGAGGCCAACCTCGCCGACGGGGAGGCCCGCAACGTCGACATCGGCCGGGACTACGACGAGATCCGCAAGGTCGTCGCGCTGCACGCGGACGTCTTCGACGACGTCGTCGAGCCGAGGTTCGTCGAGTGGGACCTCTGGGACTCCAACGTCATGGTCCGCGACGGCAGGATCGTCACGATCATCGACCACGAGCGCGCCCTGTACGGGGACCCGCTGATGGAGGCCGGCTTCGCCGCCATCGACCTTCCCGACTTCGGCGACCCCACAGCGTTCATGCGCGGCTACGGTCAGGCGGACCTCACACCGAGGGAGCAGACGCGCCGGCGCCTGTACACCCTGCACCTGGTCGTGATCATGGCGATCGAGACCGTCTACCGCGGACACACCACACCGACCCAGTACGACTGGGCACGAGGGCAGATCGACAGGATGATGCGCCTGCTCACCGAGCCGTGAGCACCCGCACGCTCGACACCGCCGCCCTGGGCGAGCGGCCCGTCGGGCGGCTGCTGTGGCACGCCTGCACCCAGACCACCATCGCGGTCGGGGTGTACGGGATCTATGCGCTGACCAACGCCTGGTTCGTCGCCCGCGGCGTCGGGGCGACGGCGATGGCGGCGGTCAACCTCGTCGCCCCGTTGCTGCTGGCGCTGGGCGCGGTCTCGACCGCGCTCGGCGTCGGAGCAGCCTCGGTCGTCTCCCGGCACCTGGGTGCCGGCGACACCAGTACGGCCGCGCGCGCGGCCGGGAACGCGTTCATCGTGTTCTGGACCGCCGCCGTCACGACCACCGTGGTCGGGCTGAGCGGTCTCGAGCCGCTCCTGCGGCTGCTCGGCGCCCACGACGAGACTCTCGGCTACGCCCGCGACTACGCCGTGGTGATCCTGGCCGGCGCGATCGTCTCGACCGGGTTCTCCAGCCTCGTGCGCGCGGAGGGTCGGATGCGGTTCGCCACGATGCTCTGGGTCATCCCCGTCGCCGTCCAGATCACCCTCGATCCGCTCCTGATCTTCGGGCTGCACCTCGGCGTCCGTGGAGCGGCCCTGGGAACGGTCGGCGGCCAGGCCGTCTCCGCCGCCATGAGCATGTGGTTCTTCTTCGCCCAGAAGCACCGCCCCTACCGCATCCACAGGCCCGACCTGCGCCCCCACCTGCCGACGGTCCGGACCCTCGTGGGCATCGGTGCCCCCTCGTTCCTCGCCGGCTTCGGCGCCACCCTGCTCGTCGTCGTCGTCAACACCGGGCTGTCCCGGGCCGCCGCCACCACCGCTGCGCTCGCCGCGTTCGCGATCTGCGCCCGCATCCAGACGTTCGTCGCGATGCCCCAGCTCGGCATCAGCCAGGGGATGCAGCCCATCGTCGGGTACAACGCCGGCCGCAGGCTCACCGCACGCGTCCGGCGCGCCCGGACCCTGTCGTTGCGCGCCACCCTCGTCTACAGCACCGTCGCCGCCGGCTCGGTCGCGCTGCTCGCCGACCCCATCACCGCCGCCTTCATCGACGACCCGACCGTCCACGCGGAGTCCGTCGAGGCCCTGCGCATCCTCGCGATCGGCTTCGCCGCAGCAGGCGTCCCCCCGCTGGTCTCCGCGTACTTCCAGGCACTCGGGCGGCCGCGACCGTCCTACGTCATCTCCGTCGGGACCCTCCTGCTCGTCAAGGTCCCGCTCGTGCTCGCCCTCGGTCGCACCGGCCCCACCGGCACCTGGACCGGCCTGGCCGCGGGCGAGGTCGTGTCCGCGGCCATCGCGCTGCTGGTCCTGTGGCGCCTCGACGGCTCCGCCTCCCGGGGTGGAAGGGCGAGATCGACGACGACCGCGGCCGACCTGCCGCTCGTGCAGTGAGGGCCGGTGGGCGGACCCGCCGTCGGGAGGTGCGGGTCAGCCCCGGCGAACCGCGATCCGGACGGCTGCGGCCATGCCGCCGTCGCCGTACGTGACCTCCCCGACCGGCAGCGCCCGGTCCGCGGCCACGAGGTCTTCCCACCGTCCGGCGGCGTCCATGGCGCGGGCCTCGAGCGCCAGCAGCACCTCCCGCAGGTGCCGCTCGAAGACGGTGCGGTGCTTGTCGACGAGGCGGCCGTAGAGCTCGAGCCGGGAGTCCATGGACCGGACGTTCGCGGAGGCCGGCGCCGTCCGGTACTCGATGAGCGGCTCCGGCACGACCGTGATGTGCCCGCCCTCGCCGACGAGTGACAGGAAGAAGTCCCAGTCCTCGAACCCGCTGCGCATGTCCTCGTCGTAGCCGCCGCACCCACGCCAGGCGTCGCGGCGGACCACCGCGGTCGCGGGGCACGCGTTGCGGTGCAGGAAGTCGACCGCCGACCCTCCGCCGGGCCGCACGACCGCGTCGATCACGCCGTGCGCGCGCAGCCATGACGATGCGGCGAGCGCGCCGGGGTCGCCCTCCAGGACGGCGGTCGTCCGCTCGAGGAACGTCGGCGCGAGGCGGTCGTCGCCGTCCAGCACGGCCACGAGGTCGGTCTCGGCAGCGGCGATCCCCGCGTTCCGGGCCGCGGCGACCCCGCGGTTGGACTGACGCAGCACGCGGACCCGACCGTCCCGCTGGAGCCGCTCGATGACGTCGACCGACTCGTCGTCGGTCGAGCCGTCGTCGACCACGATGACGGCCTCCGGGACGCGGGTCTGGCGCAGGGCCGACCCGACCGCCTCGGCGGCCAGCTCGCCCTGGTCGAACGCGGTGACGATGACGCTCACGCTCAGCACGCCTCATGCTGGCACGGGCGGACCGACGGCAGGCCCGGACGTGCCGGCAACCCCGCCCGGGAGAGGTCCAGGCGGGGTTGCCGGGTGCACGTCGGCGCCGTCGGAGAAGGCCGGGCGCCGACCGCGACCGTGCTGGTCAGCGCACGGTCAGCCGCAGAGGTGCCGCGACGCCACTGCCGACCCTGCTGTCGTCGCTCACGTAGACGACCCCCACGGTGTAGGTGCCCTTGGGCAGCTTCGCGAGCGTGACCGTCACGCTCCCGTTGTCGCTCGCCCGCAGGGGCACGGACGTCGACCTCGAACCGTAGGTGACCCAGACCGTGCCGGTCGGCGACGCGAAGTCCGCCGCCCGCACGGTGACGGCGACCTTGGCAGCCTGCGACGGGGTGACGCTCGCGCTCGCGAGCTGCGCAGTCACGACCGCGGGTGTCCGGACGACCGCGACGAGACCCGCCGTGGCCGAGGACCCCGCCACGACCGCGTCGCCGGAGTAGGCCACCTTGACCGCGTAGAGGCCGATCGCCAGTCGAGGCAGCTCGACCGCGAGCCGACCCCCGTCCGCCTGCGTCAGCGCGACCTCCTTGGTCGCGGTGCCGTAGGTGACCGTGACCGTCCCGGTCGGGACCGTTCCGGCCGGCACCGAGCCGACCGTCACGTCGACGACAGCGGTGGTGCTCGTCGTCACCACGATGCTGCGCACGTGCGCRGTGACCTTCGACGCGAGCGTGACCACCGTGAGCGTGCCGGCAGACGCGCTCCCGGGCGCCACAGCCGCGTCACCGGCGTAGTCCACCGAGACGGGATACGTGCCGGCGGGGAGGACGGGCAGCGGCACGGTGACGTGACCCGCGTCCGCCGCCGTGAGGGGCGCCACGACGGACTGCGCGCCGTAGTGCACGGTGACCTGGCCGGTCGGTGCGGCCGACGCGCCCGCGCCCACCGTCACCTGGACCGACGCAGCCGTCACGGTGTTCACGGTGGTCGCTGCCAACGTGGCCGTCACGGTCGGGGCCGCCAGAGCGCTGACCTCGAGGCCGGCGACGGCGCCGTTCACCAGCGCCGTCGCCGCCGCGACGTCGTCGGCGGTGGCGAAGCTCCCGGCGAGCACGACGTGCCCGACCTCCACCGCGTGGTCGAGCGCCGCGAGCGAGGCCTCCGTGTACCAGGCCCGGTGGACGGCACCGGCAGCCGCGAGCGCGGCGTCGAGCGCGGAGGTGTCGGGTGCGACGGTGCCCGTGCTCGGGGTCAGCACGACGTCGTCGAACCAGCCCCAGCCGTTCGCGGGGACGGCTCCCCCGACCGCGACGGTCACGACACCGTCGGCACCGACGACCACGTCGTCGACGGTCGGGTTCGCCCAGAGCGCCCAGCCGGTCTGCGGCATCGGCACGGACCAGGAGCCCGCCGACGTCACGGCCGAGAGGCTGACGCCACCGACCTCCGGCGCGCCGTGGTTCCACACGGAGAGCGTGTAGGCACCGGGCGCGACGCCCGTGACCTGGCGGCTCACGGAGAACGTGGCGTCGGTGGCGCTCCAGAAGTTCACGGCCATCGCGCCGCTGTGCACGTTCGCCGCCTCCTCCTTGACGTTCGCGACGTTCCAGTCGAGCGACCAGCCGGCGCCCCAGTTCTCGAAGCTGCCGTTGGGCACGACGTTGGCCGCCAGGACGGTCACGGTCGCGCGGGCCGCGTCGCCGTCGGCCGTCACCCCGCTGATCGTGTATGTGCCCGGCCCGCGGATCCACGAGGCGGAGTCGCTCCAGGTCACGGCGGTGTCCACGACGGTCTGGTCGTTGAAGGTGACCGCGACCGTGCTCGGAAGCACCACGGCCTCGCCGTCGGTGACCGTCACGCTGGGCGACTCGATCGAGTAGACCGCTCGCGGCGCGACCGCACCGGTCAGCACGTACCGGAACACCTGCAGGGACTCGAGCGGGTTCCCCGCGAAGTCGAACAGCGCCTGGTTGTCCCACTCGGAGCCGCCGTAGCGGGCGCCGGCGTCGGCGGGGTCGTACTCCGCGGCGTAGCTCGTCGCCCAGCCGKAACCGTCCCGCTCCCACAGCACCTTGTTGGCCTCGAGCGCGCTCGGGGGGCCGACCGGGAGCCACGCGGGCTCCCAGTAGAAGACGCCGATCCCGGCGTCGCCCGGCACGTCCGCGACCGCCTGCATCACGTCACGGACCTCGTTCGCCTGGCCCTGCACCGAGTACGGGTAGGCCGGGTTGGTGACCGAGCCCTCGCGGATCACGTTGACCTGTCCGTCGCCGTCCTCGAGGGTCCGCGCCCACGAGGTCTCCGCGACCATGACCTTCTTGCCGTAGGTCGTCGCGACGTCGCTGAGCACCGATGTCAGGTTGCTCAGCGTGCCGTGCCAGAACGGGTAGTACGACGAGGCGAAGACGTCGTAGTCCACGTTCCGCGCGGCGAGCTCTGCCGCGTACCCCGCGTACCTGCCCGCCGACTCGGGGTTGGTGAAGTGGAGTGCGACGAGCGCATCGGGCAGCACCTCCCGGACGGCGGCGCTGCCGGCGGAGAAGATCTGCGCCATGTCGTCCCAGCCCGTCACGCCCGCGATGCCGTTGTTCGTCTCGTTGCCGACCTGCACCATCGTGACGTCGACCCCGGCGTCCTCGAACGCCTGCAGGCTCTCCGCCGTGTAGGTCTCGACGGCGGCGGCCTTCTCGGCGACCGGCAGGCCGGCCCACGCCTTGGGGGCCATCTGCTTGCTCGGGTCCGCCCAGAAGTCGGAGTAGTGGAAGTCGACCAGCACGCCCAGGCCCGCGGCGGTCGCCCGCTCGCCGATCTCCACGGCCCGCGCGACGTCGACGTTCCCGGCGCCGTACCCGTGGCCCTGCGCGTCCCACGGGTCGTTCCACACGCGCACGCGCACGTCGGTGACGCCGGAGTCCGCCAGCACGTCGAACAGGTCCGCGACCTGGCCGTGGGTGTCCCGGAACGTGACGCCGCTCTCCTCCAGGGAGAGGGCGGTCGAGACGTCGACGCCTCGCATGAAGCCCTCGGGCATCCCCTCGACCTTCTGCACGACGATCCCGGCGTCGACCGGGCCCTGGTCGGCGGCGGCAGCCGGGAGCACGGCCCCCGGGACCGCGGCGAGGATGAGCGACGCGGAGGCCAGGTAGGCGGCGGCCCTGAGTCGACGAGGCATTGAGGACACAGCGTTGTCCCTTCGTGTCGAACGTCATCGGTCGTACGTCGTCGTCGACCGTGGTCGAGCTGGTGCTGCGTGTCGAGAACCTGCGCGATGCCGGACAGATCGAGCTGGTCACAGACCCGTGCGCGGATCCCCGTCACGAGCGTCCGGCTGTCGTGCGACGCCAGGACGACCGCACGAGATCGCGTCACCCGTGGGCCGGCTGGGTCCGTGACTCTCCGTCGCGTCGGGCCGTGCGACTGTGCACGAGCCAGACTGTGACCGTGCACAGGTTATGCATCGACGTCGACGGCGCGAAAGCCCGCAAACCGGTCCGTTACCGGACTGTGACCATGCCGGCCAAGGCTGCGGTGCGCTCCTGGTACGCGCAGCGCCGGGCCCCTTCGTCGCGTCGGACCGTGCGACCGGGCTACCGCCCCGAGCCGGCCGAGAGCTCCCGCCGCAGGTCTAGGGCCCGCAGCCGGCTGGGCTCGCGGGCGAGGACGTCGTCGAGGCCCGCGGCCGCCGCGTCGACGTCGCCCTGCAGGGCGGCGACCTGTGCGTCCAGAAGCATCGCCGTCGTCGTCTGCGCGGCCTGCAGGTCGTCCTGGAAGAGCAACAGGGTCGGCAGGGAGGTCGCGAAGTAGTCGACCGTCGCGGACGTCGACCGGAGCATCACCGCGTGGGCGGCGAGCCCGTCGACCAGGGCGTCGGCGCGGACGTCGTCGCCGAGGCGGCGTGAACCCAGCACCGCGTAGTAGGTCATCTCGGAGAACGCGACCGGAGCCATGCTCTGGAAGTCGCCCGTCGAGCGTGCGGCATGCGACCAGGCGATGCGGGCGGCGCCGTCGTCGCCCGTCGCCGCGAGCGCGTCACCGAGCACGAGGTGCAGCTGGGCGGTGTTGGCCAGCGGGTGGCGGGCCTCGCCGAGGCTCGCCACGGGCTCGAGCGCCGCGCCGACGTGCTCGAGCGCGAGCCACCCGTCGCCGTCGTCGAGCGCTCGGCGGGCGAGGGCGAGGAGCGCCTCGTCCCATGCCGAGAGGACCTGTCCCTCGCCGCCCTCCCACGGCTGGAACCGGCGGGCACGGAGGAGCTCGAGCGCGACCCCGGGCCTGCCGGTGGCGGTGTGCAGCTGGGCGAGCTCGACGGTCAGGTCGTCGCGGGCGTCGACCGCCGACCGCTCGCCCTCGAGCACCGCGAGGCGCTCCGCGGGCGTGCTGCCGGACCGCTTGGCCAGCTGGTCGCGCTCGTAGACGAGGCGGGGGTCGCCGGGGGCGACCGCGAGTGCGGTCTCGTAGTGCTGCCGCGCGGCGTCCAGGTCGGCCAGGACGTTGAACGCCGCGACCGCACGGTTGCGCCACACGACGGGGTCGCTCGGGTCCAGCTCCGTCGACGTGCACCACGCAGCGATCGCGTCGTGGTGACGACGCTGGGAGTACAGCCAGTGGCCGAGGATCGCCCAGGCCCGGGCGTCGTCGGGGTGCCCCTCGACGTGCGCCTGCAGCATGTCCACGTCGTCGAGGCGTGAGGCGAGGCAGTGCACGGCGGGCGCCGTCCGCGCCAGCTCGCGCTGCCGTTCGGCGGCCGGATGGTCGCCGGCGGCCTCGAGGATCCGCGCTGCGTGCAGGTGCGCCAGCGGCCGGACCTCGACCTGACCCAGGGCCGGCTCGGTCGCGGCCGCGGCCTCGAGCAGCCGAACCGCATCGCGCCACGCGCCGAGCGAGTCGTACTCCAGGGCGACATCGAGGAGCGTCGGGGCGTCGGCAGAGACGTCCATGCCCGTCAGGTCGCGGGTCCAGACGTCGAGCGGGTCTCGCTCGAGCGAACGCGCCAGGACTCTGTCGGCCTCGCCGTCGCGGCCGGCGCGCCGCAGCAGGGCGGCCAGCACGGCGTGGGCCTGCAGCTGGTCCGGGTCGGCGTCGGCGGCGGCACGGGCATGGTCCAGTGCTGCGGCGTCGAGTCCCCGCGCGGCGTCGAGCCGAGCCATCGCGAGGAGCGCCGCGACGCGCCACGCCTGGTTCCACCGCGCCTTGCCCCACGCCTCGTAGGCCTCATCCGCACGACCGGTGCGCGCCAGCACCTGGCCGAGGCGGAACATCGCCTCACCGTCGGCCGGGTTCGTGTTCAGACGGGTCTGGCGTGCCAGCGCCGCGCGCAGGTGCTGCTCGGCCTGCGCGTACTGCCCGGCCCGGTAGCGCCGTCCGGCCAGCGCGAGGTTCGAGCGGTAGTCGCCCTCGTCGCGACGCACGGCCTCGAGCCAGTACGGCTCGGGCGACCGTGTCGCGTGCCGGTACTGGTCGAGGTGCACGCCGATGAGGTAGAGCTCGTCGACGGACGGGACGTCGGCGGGTGCACCCGGCTCCTGCGCAGGCTCGGGCATGTCGAGGTCGCTGTGCGCCGCACGGGGTCGCCACGCGATCACCTCGGCACCGCCGTGCTCGACGACGAGCGTGAGGTCCTCCGGAGCCCAGACAGCGTCGAGGTTCACGTCATGCACGATCGGACGATCCGGACCCGAGTCCACCTCGACCTGCCACAGCGTCGCGCCATCGGGTCCGGTCAGGCGCACGGCGACGCCGACGCGGACCTGGGTCATCGCGACGGCGACCCGCGCGACGGTGGTCGCGGTGCCCTGCGTGACGTCCAGACGGACGGCCGCCTCGAGGTTGGCCTGGTGGACGGGACCGGTCTCCTGGATCGGGTACCAGTACTGGCTGAACGTCTTCGTCTCGCCCGGTGCCAGGAACGTGAAGTCCGGCTGGTTGTCCGTGAAGACGCCGGCCATCAGCTCGACGTAGGGCCCGTCGGTGTCGGTGAGGTTCGCGTCCCACGCCCTGCCGAACGCGCCGGTGCCCCAGGTCCACTGCTTCTTGCCGGGAGCCACCTGGTGGTCGGCCCAGTGGACGAAGCCTGCCCGGCGGCCGTGGTCGTAGCCGCCGAAGAAGTCGTCCTGCGTCCCGAGCGCCATGTACGACGTCGGCACCGGGATGTTGCGGTACCAGTCGATCCGGTCTCCGTCGGGGTGCTCGCCGTCCAGACGGGCCCGGTAGTCGATCCCGTAGTACGGGCGGTCGGCCGCGGGGAACGCCGTCACGGCGCGCTTGGCGTGGTCGGCGACGGCGTGCACGTCGGTCGGGAAGAACGACTGGTAGTCGTCGTTCACGGCAGCCGCGACGTTCGCCCACCAGAGGAACGTCTGCACCTCGTCGGTGCGGTTGAACAGCCTGGCGCGCAGCTCGATCACCGAGGAGTCCGGGCGCAGGCGGACACCGTGCATGCCCTTCATCCGGGCGAACGGGTCGTGGTCCGAGCACCACACCGTGACGGCGCCGTCGGCCTCGTGCTCGATCGAGGCCTCGACCGGGAGGAACGTCGCGGGGCGGTGGTGCTGGGGCCAGTTGAACTCGACGCCGCCCGAGAGCCAGGGCCCCGCCAGCCCGACGAGTGCGGGCTTGATGACGTTGTTGCGGTAGAAGAAGTCGTACCCGTTGGAGGTGTCCATCCCGACGTGGATGCGGCCGCCGAGCTCCGGCAGGATCATCAGCCGGATCCACGGGTTCTCGAGGTGGATCGCGTCCCAGTCGTGGGGTGCCTTGGTGGGGCTGATGCGCTCGTGGAACGGCAGCGGGTACACCCGGCCCGACGAGCCCTGGTAGACGCGGTTCTCGAGGAACGCCGGGTAGCGGTCCGCCGGGTCCGGCAGGTACGTGTCGATCGTGACCGGCTGGCGCCACGCGGCGACGGCCTGACCCGCGAGGTGAGCGGGCACGGCAGGGAGGTCCAGACGGGACTCGTCGTCGAGCATGGGCACGACGCTACGTCCCGTCCGCATGCTGCAGAATGGGCGTTCTCCCGAGCCACATGGACGAATCGATGATCGAGACCCTGGACGCGCCACCCCGCCGGCGGGAAGGCTTCCCCGGCCAGCGGATGCGCGTGCTCCCGCGCCCGCTCGTGGCGCAGGCCCTCCGGACCGCACCTCTGTCGCAGCTGCTCGTCACCGACGTCGGATACTTCCCGCGCGCGTCGACCCACGGCCGCGTCCGCACGAACGGGGCCGCGCAGCACATCGTGATCGTGTGCGCGGCCGGCCGGGGGTCCTGCACGCTGCCGTCGGGCACGCACCAGGTGAGGGCGGGCCAGGCGCTCGCCATCCCCGCCGGCCTGGCCCACCGGTACGAGGCCGACGTGGACGAGCCCTGGACGATCTGGTGGATGCACCTCGTCGGCCAGCAGGTGCCCGACCTGCTGGCGGCGATCGGCGCGACGCCCGACCAGCCGGTCTTCGGCCTCGGCGACCCGGCCCGCGTCATCTCCCTCGTCGACACGATCATCCGGCGGATGGAACGCGACGAGACGACGGCGAGCCTCCTGGCGTCCGCCGGTGCCGCGTGGCACGCGATGGCGCTCCTGGCGGCCGACCGTCGAACGATCGGCCGTCAGCAGTCAGACCCGGTCGCAGCGACGATCGAGCACCTTCGCGCGAACCTCTCCACCCGCATCTCCCTCGCCGACCTCGCGGGGATGGCCGGGCTGAGCGTCTCGCACTACTCCGCCCTGTTCCGGCAGGCCACGGGCTACGGCGCGCTGGAGTACCAGACCCGTCTGCGGATGGGCACGGCCCGCGAGCTCCTCGACACCACCGACCGGCCCATCGCGTCCGTGGCCTCCCAGGTCGGGTTCAGCGACCCCCTCTACTTCTCCCGCCAGTTCCACCGGATCCACGGGATGAGCCCGACCGAGTACCGCTCGCACGACAAGGGCTGAGCGACGGCATACTCAGCGACGAATCCAGGCTTGCTCCAAGGAGAGACATGACCAGCGCCGTTCGCCCGGGCACCCTTGTGGCGCCGCACCACCTCACCGTCGTCGCTCCGACGGCACCGCGCCGCGGCCACCTGAGCGTCGGCGAGCCGCCTGCGGGCGACGACCGGATCGAGGTGACCAGCAGGTGGGTCGAGCGGGGTGGCATCCCGTGGTTCCCCATCACCGGCGAGATCCACTACTCGCGGGTCCCCCGCAACCGCTGGCGTGACGTCCTGGGCCACGCCCGGGCGGGCGGGCTGACCTCCGTGGCGACCTACGTGCTCTGGCAGGCCCACGAGCCCGAGCCCGGCGTCTTCCGCTGGGACGGCCAGCTCGACCTGCGCGCGTTCATCCAGGAGGCCAGGGCGCACGGCCTCGACGTCGTCGTCCGGCTCGGTCCCTGGGCCCACGGCGAGGCACGGTACGGCGGCTTCCCCGACTGGCTCGTCGAGCGCGAGCTCGCCACCCGCACCAACGACCCCGGGTACCTCGACCTCGTGCACGCCTTCTACGCGCAGGCCATCGCGCAGCTCCGTGGTCTGGCGCATGCGGACGGCGGGCCCATCGTCGGCGCACAGGTCGACAACGAGCTGTACGACCAGCCGCAGCACCTCGCCCGGCTGCGCGAGCTGGCCGAGGAGCTCGGGCTCCGGGTCCCGATCTGGACGGCGACCGGCTGGGGCGGTGCGCAGGTCCCCGACACGCTGCTGCCCGTGTACAGCGCCTACTCCGACGGCTTCTGGGACGACGAGCAGACGGAGTGGCCCGAGTTCTCGGCGTTCCACTTCCGGTACAGCCCCGTTCGCGACGACCTGTCCGTCGGGGCGGACCTGCGCGAGGCTCTCGACGGGATCAGCCTCGACCCCGACGCGGTGCCGTTGAAGGACGACGACGCCGTGCCGTTCGTGACGTGCGAGCTCGGCGGCGGGATGCACGTCGCGTACCACCGCAGGCCGATGGTGGCCCCCACCGACGTCGCCGCACTCGCGCTCGCCAAGGTCGGCAGCGGCTCGATCTGGCAGGGCTACTAYATGTACGCCGGCGGGACGCAGCGCACGGGTGCCCACGGCTCCGAGCAGGAGTCTCACGCGACCGGCTACCCCAACGACGTCCCACGCGTGACCTACGACTTCGCCGCCCCGATCGGTGAGCACGGCCAGATCCGCCCCCACCACCACTACCTGCGCGCCCAGCACCTGTGGCTCCAGCACGACGGGCACCGCATCGCCACGATGGCCACGACGGTCGGAGGCGGCAGCGCCGACCCGGAGATCCTTCGGTGGGCCGTGCGGTCCGACGGTCGCAGCGGCTACCTGTTCGCCTCGACGTACCAGCCCGCGAAGGCAGCGCTGCCGGCACAGAACGACGTCCAGCTGATCGTGACACTGGACGGGGGGGACGTCACGGTGCCCACAC
>NZ_JBFULZ010000031.1:0-28809 GCF_054049635.1 Cellulomonas sp. P5_C6
GAGGAGGACGACCTGGTCCGCGAGCTGGCCGAGGCGCGTCGACGGCTCGCCGCCGCCGGCAAGGCCGCCACCGCCGCCGACCGCGAGGTCGGGCTCGCCCAGCAGAACCTGCGGCACRACGACCGCGAGGTCTCGACGACGGAGCGCGAGCTCCACCGCGCCGAGCGCGCGCGCGACGCGGCGGCCGCCGCCCGCGACGCCGTCGTCGACGCGGACGCATAAGAGGTCAGGACCTGACCGCCGCGGGCGCGACGATGGGGCGGTCGGGTCGAGGGAGGACACGGATGGTCGGGAGCAGGGACGACGCCCCGCGGGTGCACGCCGAGACGGTCGAGGAGTGGCGAGCCTGGCTGCTGGCCCACCACGCCGAGGTACCCGGCGCCTGGCTGGTGTCGTGGAAGTCGCAGACGGGCCGTCCGTCCGTGGGGTACGAGACGGCGGTCGAGGAGGCGCTSTGCGTCGGCTGGATCGACTCGTCGGGCCGCAAGCTCGACGACGAGCGCTCGATGCTGTGGTTCACGCGGCGCAAGTCGGGCAGCGGCTGGGCGCGGACCAACAAGGAGCGGGTCCTGCGGCTCGAGGCCGACGGGCGGATGACCCCGGCGGGCCGCGCACTCATCGACGCCGCGAAGGCGGACGGCTCGTGGACCCTGCTCGACGACGTCGAGAACCTGGTCGTGCCGGACGACCTGGCCGCCGCGTTCGACCGCTACCCGGGCTCGCGGGAGCAGTTCGACGCGTTCCCGCMGTCCGCGCGGCGCGCGATCCTCGACTGGATCGTGCACGCCAAGCGGGAGACGACGCGAGCCGCGCGTCTCGACGAGACGGCGCGGCTCGCGTCGGAGGGCCGTCGGGCGAACCAGTGGGTCCCGAAGGCGTGACGCTCCTGTGCCCCGACGGCCGGACAGAAGCTGCGCCCCCGCAGGTCAGAGGCCGCTTTGGAGGTCAGCCACCGGCACGGGTACCCTGTGCTGGTCCTGGAGACGTCGCATAGCCCGGTCTAGTGCGCGACCCTGCTAAGGTCGTGAAGGCGTAAGCCTTCCGTGGGTTCAAATCCCACCGTCTCCGCTCTCGCTGTCAGAACAGCTCGAACCCCTCAGGGTTCGGGCTGTTGCTGTGTGCGGACCCGGCGCCGCCCGAGCACCACGTCGCCGACGATCACGGCGAGCATCACCCCGTTCGACAGCCAGTTCAGCGCCAGCGGCGAGAGCACGTCCCGCAGCGCGAACGCCGCCAGCACCACGACGACGCCGACCAGGTGCGGCGCGGACCACCGGCCCCCGGTCGCTCGTCGGAAGAACGCGTTCCCCAGCAGGTAGACGGCGGCCGCCCCGCAGATCAGCCCGGCGGTCCACGTGTCGGTGTGGCCGGTCGGGTGCTGCAGGACCAGCTCGTCGGCCACGGCGGTGAGCACGATGCCGACGATGAGCAGGAACGGGACGTACGTGTACGCGGTCTGCGCCACCATCCCGGGCGCGGCCTGCCGGGAGAAGTAGGCGGTCGCCGACTGCTCGGACCGGTCGAAGAAGAGCAGCCACATCAGCACCGTGCTGACGAAGGCCGCGAGGAACGCGAGCAGGGTCGTCGCCGACAGCTCCAGCTCGGCGAAGGCGCTGCCGGTGACGATGATCGACTCGCCCAGGCTGATGATGAGGAACAGCGACACCCGCTCGGCCATGTGCGAGCCCCGCACGGCCCAGGTGGTCGGGTCCGTCGGCCCCATGAACGGCACCCAGAACAGGGCGCGCGGCCCGGCCATGTCGATGAGCGCCGCGACCACCCAGAGCACGATCCGCGTGTGCTCGTCGGCCAGGGCGCCGCCGATCCAGAAGGCCCCCGACACGGCCAGCCACACCGTGATCCGCACGAAGTTCAGGGCGTTCTCGGGCCAGTGCCGCCCCATCGCCCACGTGGTGAACATCGTCCGACCCAGCTGGATCGCGACGAACGGGACCGCGAACAGCAGGGCCTTGGACTCGAACGCCTCCGGGATCGCGCTCGACATGAGCAGGCCCAGCAGCATGAGCACCAGCAGCATCGCGCGGACCGGCACCTTGTCCGGGTCGAGCCAGTTGGTCACCCACGTGGTGTCGATCCAGAGCCACCACACCGCCCACCCGAGCACCACCGTGTGCAGCAGCGTGGTCAGGTCCGGGTGCGCGATGAGGCTGTGCGACAGCTGCGTCACCGCGAACACGAACACCAGGTCGAAGAACAGCTCGACGTACCCGACGCGGCTGCCGTCGTGCCCGTCGCCGTGCCGCAGGACGTCCGCGCGCATGCCCCACCGGCCGCCGCCGGTGCCGAGTCGGGCGGTCGTCGTCATGCGCGCGATCCTGCCACGAGCGTGTTTCGGGTCACGCTCATCCGGTTTGGGCCTGCGGGCCCCTGGCCTGTATCGTCGTCTGCGGCCCTGCGGGGCCATGCGCCCGTAGCTCAATGGATAGAGCATCTGACTACGGATCAGAAGGTTGGGGGTTCGAGTCCCTTCGGGCGCACACAGATCGCAGTCAACAGAAGGCGCTCCGCTGCGYATGCGGGGCGCCTTCCGTTCTTACAAGTGCCCGAACGAGCGATGGTCGCAGGCCATTTCTGGCTCGGCAGTCGACACAGATGCTCGCCGCGAGGTGGCGCCGCAGCCCCGGGCTGCGAGGCCCGGGGCTGACCCACAACAGGCAGTTCCCAACACACCCGGACCCGCGCAGTCTGCCKCAGCCCAGCCTGTCCATTGCCGCCCTCAGCGGCCGCCGTAACGCAACCCGGGCCGGTGACCAAAGCCCCGGTCGGCGCCGTGCCACGCCCCCTGGTTGCCCCCGTCTCCGGTCCTATGACGGCGAAGGCCAGGGCCATCGGGGTCGAAGTCCGCCCGCCGCCACGACCGCAGGTCGTCGCGGTATGCCGCGGACACTGCGCCCTGGTTGGTGTGCTCGGCGACGCGCGGGGAATCCGCCGTAGGTCAGGAAGGCATGCACGGCGAGGTTGTAGGCATTGGTCCCCCGGGGCTGCGGCAGGCGCTCATGACTTTGGCAAGTGCGAATCGCCAGCGCCATCTCACCAGGCGACCTATGGGGTGTCCATCAGGCGGTATCCCGTCCAGGTCCTATAGGTTTCCTGTGCGGGTGTAAGCCGAGGTCAACGGCCATTCTGCGCTCGCAAGGACCCGGCGGACGAACCGTCGCGCACTTCCGGCCGGGCTCCGGCTCGGCGCCCTCTTCTGTTTCTCGTTGACTGGACCACACCTGCGCAAGATGCTCATTTCGGGCATTTCGCACCAGGGCAGGTGGGTCCCATGGAGGTCTTTAGAGACTTCAGCGGCAACAATCGCGGCTCGTTCGACCACTGGGAACATCCGCAATCGCTCAGCGGGCTGCGCGAGGCCATCCTGAGTGCAGAGACTGGCAACCCGCCGATGCGCGCGCACGCTGTCGGTTCCGCTTGGGCGTTCTCCGCGCCGGCGTACTGCAATGGCGTGGAGATCGACACCCGAGGGTTGTCCTCATTCTCTGACGTCGACTGGCTGCAACACACGATCGTCGGTCCCCCTCAAAGCGGCGGCGCGCTGCTCGCCGTCCCCGCGGGGATAACGGTCCATGACCTGGACCTGACCCTGCGACCGGTGCCCGGACACCCGCGGCGCGACCACGGGGACGGGATCCCGGCAGTGGGGTGGCCCGCCGGTCCGTTTGTGCTGCCGACGCATGGAGGTGCCGGCGGCCAGAGCCTCGCGGGCGCGCTGTCGACCGGGACGCATGGCGGAGATGCCGCCCGAGGCGCCATCGGCGATTTCGTCCGCGCGATGGTCCTGGTCGGGTCGCACGGTGTTGTGCGGCTGATTGAGCGGTCGGCGCCCCACACAGTCTGCGATGCGGCCCTGGTGCGCGCGCAAGTGCTCGTGAAGTGTGGGCCGGACACCCCATTTGAGGCGATCGCGGACGACATCGTGTTCAACGCAGCTCTGGTCGCGATGGGCCGTCTCGGCGTCATCTACGCGTATGTCTACGAGGTTGCTGACGAACGCACCCAGATGGTTTTCGAGCAGCGGACCGAGTCGACCTGGGAGCAGACCTCCCCAACCGTCCAGACGCTGCTCCACGATGCGATCGCTCGGGACGACTTCCTACAGATCGTCGTCGTCCCGGTGCGGGGCCTGCACGGAACGAGATCCTGCTTCATCACGAAACACACGGTTGCGCCGCCGCCGCATAGCCCGAACCCGCACGATGCCCTCGCCGCGGCAATCGCCACAGCTGGCCAATTGTTCAACCCGCCGAGCCCTGGAGGTAGCACGCCATTTGATGTCGCGCGCGGGGCAGGACTTGGTGACTTCGGCCAGTTGATGTGCTCGCACGATGTGACCCCGGAGTTGCGAGACCTGCAGACCGCACTGATCGTCGTCGCACTTCTACTCCCCTTGGAGCCCGTGCTCAGTGCGCTCGTCGCTGCCGTGCCAGGGGTTCCCCCGCTGCCGCCCATAGACCCGCTCCTCGGTCTGATCTTGTCGGTCGTTCTCCTGGCTGCGGCCGCTGAGATCGGGACCATCGGACCAGACCACATCGTGGGTGACATCGTTGCCGAGCTGCTGAACACGGCCGAGCAGTTGGGTCTCGCGTTCATCGTCGGAATGGTCATAGACGCGGCCTTGGGGTCCGGTCAGGCCCCCCACCTGTCGCATCCGAATGAGGACGTTCCCTGGCTGATCCACGGATCGCGTGCGGAGATTGCCGACTTCTTCGACTACGACCACGACTGCTACCGCGGCGACAGCGTTGAGCTCTTCTTCGACGCGAACACCATCGTCAACGAGATGACCCCGATCCTCGCCCTGTTCGACCAAGCTGTAGCCCTGGGAAGGCCACCTGGCGGGTATATCTCGCTGCGGTTCCTCGGAAGGACGCGCGCGACGCTGGGCATGAACCAGTTCGCGCAGACCTGCGCTGTCGAGGTGTCGATGCTGCGGGACGTGAACGGCAATGCTGAGCTCATCTCGAACCTTCAGCAGCTCACGCTGCCCAGTTCCGGGCTTGTTCACTGGGGGCAGGAGAACGATCTGAACGCCGGCCAGGTAGAAGCCGCTTTCGGCGGCGTGACCATGGCTCACTGGTGGGACGTGGTGACGCGCCTTGAGGGCGATTCGATGACGTTCTCCAACGACTTCAGCCGAAACCACGGCTTGGATGTCCCCGTTGCGGATCAGTACGCGGGGTGGGCAGACCTGGGAATGGTGTCGAGCGGCTCGCCGTCGATCATTTCGGCCGGAGGCGGCCGGTCGCTGACGGTCGTCGCCAATGCGAGCGGGACAGTGCAAACGGCCGACCTGCCCGATGCGAACTCGCAGACGCCTTGGCGGGTGGTCCAACCGACCGCGGTGTCACCCACGGCTCGCCCGGTCGGAATTCGTTCAGCCGACCATCGCACCGAAGTCTTTGTCCGGGGTGCCGATGAACGGCTCTGGCACACCTACGAACACGACCCAGGCTCCGACTTCGCCGGCTGGGACACGTTGGGCGGTGCTGGCACGGGTCGCACGATCATTGGCGACCCGGCAGTTGTGGGCCACCTAGACGGCCGCCTCGAGGTGTTCGCTCAGGAGAGCGCCGTCAACACTCGACGCCTGTTGCACGCATATGCCGAAGTGTTCGTCAACGGCCTCTGGACGTCTCTGGACCCGGCAGGGGAAAGCCCCATCCAGTCACCACCATCGGCCACTTTGCGCTCGCACGTTGAACTCGGCGGTTCGATCACCGACCAGCTCGTCGTGGTCACGGCCATCGAGGGCGGTCAGCCCATGGTCACCGCGCAGATCGGACCAGGTGGCGGAAGTGGCTGGGTTCCGTTGTCTCGGCTTGGCGATGGCACCCAGGTCTCGCACGGCGGCGGCACACCGATCGTCATCGGCTCCGGTGGGCCCCGGGGCGCGGCTCACGCGTACGTCCTGGGCGTCGACGGGCAGCTTCACGAAGTTGCGGAGACCGACCAGGTCCAGGCGGTTGCCTGGGGCGGTTGGATGCCGATGCAGGTCGCCAGCCCTGACTTGCAACTGGCCCCGGATGCGCGGCTCGCGACACCCGTGACAACCAACACCCAGTGGCTGGTCGGTCTGTCGCTGCGCGGGTACGTCGTCACGGCGAGCTTCGACGAGCCGGCCGGTCTTTGGGGTCCGTGGGTCAACCGTGGGGGTCCGTTCACCGGGGATGTTGCCGCTGGGGACTTGGACGGCGGACATCTCGCCATCGTCGCGAGGCGTCGAAGCGACAACCAGCTGTTGAAACTCATCGTGTGATCGACAATCCGAGCAGGGAGTTGCCATGGCAGTCGTGAACATCTCCGATGGGCTTGCCCAACGTGCTACAGCGCAGGCGCAGGAGAACTTCGCTGGGAGCCTTGACGGCCTCGTCGAGGTTGCTGTTGCGTTCTACCTCCAGGTTCAGCAGGCCGTTCATCAGGCGACTGCGAAGCCGGCTGGTAAGGGGCAGGTGACGAAGGCGCAGGTTCACGTCGCTGCTGACGCCCTGTACGCGGCTGGGCACTTGGACGCCAAGGAGCTCGCGGCAGTCAAGGCCGACCCAGGTGCTGTGGCGGCGCCTGGCCCGCACGCGGTCATCAAGGGCGCGACGAAGGAGAACATCAAAGCGACGATCGCGGCAGGGAAGGCTACCGTTGCAGCACGTGTGCCGGCAGCGGGCGAGCCGGCGCCGGGAGGCCCAGGCCCCGGCCTGAAGGGCGACATCGGCCCGAACATCGGCGCCTTGAAGGATGCGCTGGCCATGGACCCAGTCGAAGCAAGCGCGCAAGCGATAGCCGCGTCGGGCATCCCGGCGGGTGACATTGCCGCGTACCTGGCGCAGATCCAGCGGGTGGCAGCACGGGTCGTGCAACTCTCTGGCTGAGGACCCCCGACCATCGGCCGCGCGCCCGCTGCGCGCTGGGCAGTGTTCTCTTGCCCGCCGTCGCGTCAGGACGATCGAGCCCTTGCTCACCAGCACCGCGCCTTCGTGCTTCCCCCGGTGCGCCGACAGGAGGAGCATCGGTCCCACGAGGCCGAGGTCGCCATCCGGGCGACGGTCCGGGGGTGTGCCGTGCGACGCAGGCAGCTGATCTTCCGCTCGGTGGTGCTGGTCCTCGCGCTCGTCGGTGTGGTGGTGCTGGTCATCCCGTCGACGTTCGGGGGTGTCGTGGGCGCGGTGCTCGCGGCGTTGCTGCTGGGGGTCGTGGCGGTGATCGAGCTGGTCAACCTGGTCGCGGCGCTGCGCGACCGGACGCCGGACCACGCGCCTCCCGGAGCGTGGTGGCTGTGCGAGCTGCCTCTCGACCACCCCTACGTCCTGCTCGCGGGGACGGAGGACAGGACATGGCGGTGCAGGCGGTGCGGTCACCTGCGCTACACGCCCCCGCCGCGCGCGACGATCGACGTGGCGACCCAGGGCGAGGGCGGCTTCAACGCCCGGTACCGCGACTGACCGTCAGTCGAGCACCACGAGCTCGTCGGTCTTCTCGTCGTGCCCGACGATCGCGCGGCGGGCCGGGCCGAGGTCGGCGATGCCGGGCGGGTAGCCGGCGCGGAAGTCCACGTGGCCGTCGACCAGGTCGTAGGCGACGAGCGCCGAGGTGGCGTCGGCGGACGTGGCCTCGGTCGGGACGAGCAGGTGGCGCCCGTCGGTGAGCAGCGTGGTCGCGACGAGGTCCTCGTCGTACGGGGCCGTCCAGAGCAGGTCGCCCGTGCGCCCGTCGACCGCGACGATGCCCGTGCTCCCGAGGAAGTACACGCGCCCGCGCACGACGAGGGCGCCGGTGACGGCCGAGGTGTCGTACGACCACCGCGCCTCGCCGGTGCGCGCGTCCCACGCGTCCAGTACGTCGCCCGAGGTCAGCAGGAGGCCGGGCAGGCTGCCGTCGTCGACGGTGACGGACAGGCCCTCGCCGTCGACGGTCACGTCGTGGTCCGGGTCGCCGTCGGCCGCGACGAACGTCGACCGGATGCCGCCGTCGGAGGTCTGCGACCGCAGGACGATCCGGCCGTCGCCGTCGGTCATCCAGCCGGCGAAGGTGGCGTCCTCGGCCGCGAGGTCGCGCACCGTCTCTCCCGTCGCGGACAGGAGCACGAGCAGCCGGCTCGGCGAGGTGTACGCGAGCAGGTCGCCGACGCGGAAGAGCCCGAGGCTCGGCAGGTCGTCGTCCGACCAGCCGTACCCGTCGGGCAGCGGGTCCTCCTGCCTCCAGCGCTCGGTGCCCGTCCCTTCGTCGTACGCGACGACCGCGGTGCCCTGCGCGCTGCTCGACCCGAGCACGACGACGCCCGCGGGCATCAGCGCCAGCGCGTCGCCGCGGTCGACGGGCCAGTCGGCCTCGACCGTCCCGTCGGCGGCGGACAGGACGAGCACGCGGTGGACTGTCGCCGGGACGTGGTCGACGCCGCTGCCGCCGTCGACGAGGTAGCCGCCGTCCGTGACCAGGCAGACGACGTGCTCGGCGGTGCTGACCTCGGCCCCCGGCGTCTCGTCGCTCTGGCACGAGCTCCCGCTCATCGCGTGGTCCGCCGCGTCGGCCAGCGCAGGCGTGGGGCCCAGCAGGGGGACCGTCCACCCGCCCGCGCCGCCCCACGTGAAGGTCTGCGACCCGTCGTCGCCGACGTCCAGCGAACCGCCGAGGTCACCGAACAGGTCGCCGGGGTCGTTCGCGGGGACCTCGCGACCGGGGCTCAGCGTCGCGTCGACGGGGGCCAGCACGCCGGGCACCTCGGCCAGCCGCGCCAGCGCGGCCCGTTCGCGGGACGAGGCGACCCCCTGGGTCACGGCGAGCGCCACGACGCCGGCCGCGGCGACGGCCACGATCCACCGTCGGCCCCGGTGGGACACGCGGACCGGGGGCTCGTCGGGGGCGTCGTCGGCGCTGCGGAGCTCGACCTCCTGCATACCGCCGCCCCGCGCCATCCGGCGACAGTACCCACGCGATCGCGCCGCCGGCAGGGCGTTGGGAATGAACCCGGACAGACCTGGCGCGGCCGCCCGCGGCGCAGTTATGTTCCTCGCAGGCTGACCGGCGCCGCCGGAGCCCACCCGCCAGGGTGAGGGGACGACGAGCACGCGGCGCGGGCCGCCCTCGGAAGGCGAGGGGACATGGCCGACGTCGCGACGAAGGCGGACGCGGGACCGGCCGCACCGGCGGACCGCCGCCCTACGGTGGGCGACTCGGGACGCCTCGACGACCGGTGGCCGGACCGGTTCGCGGCCGCGATGTTCCTGGCGAGCGGCTTCGCGCTGGTCGTGGCCGCGGTGCCGCCGTGGCGGGACTACTTCTCGCGCCCGGACGACGTCGTCTCGATGCTGACGATCCCGCTGATCCCCAACATCGTCTACGCCGCGCTGCTGGCGAGCGTGGGCATCGCGCTGCACCGCCGGATGCGGGCGGCGTGGTGGATCCTGCTGATCTGGTGGGTCGTGCTGCCGCAGGTCGGTCGGATCGTCCGGCTGACCGACGGGGGCTCGCCGGTCAACCTGATCGGCTTCGTGCTGATCGGCGTCGTCTTCGTCGTGCTCCTGCGGTCGCGTCGCCAGTTCGGCGCGAAGGCCGTCAGGGGCAGCTTCCTGCGGGCGCTCGCGGCGTTCCTCGGCGGCGGCGTCGTCGTGCTGCTCGTCGGCTCGTGGCTCGTGGCGCGATTCGGCCATGCCACGACGGCCGGGTCGTCGGCCCAGTTCGTCTGGGACAGCATGCTCGGCGACCTGGGCACGGTGGACGACGCCAGCAACGCGACCGCACCGCTGTGGGTGCGCGTCGTCATCAACCTCCTGGCACTCGTGACGGTCATCTGGTCGACCGTGCTGCTGTTCCGCTCGCCCGCGTACACGCACACGCTCGACGCCGCCGACGAGGCGAGGGTCCGGACCCTGCTGAGGGAGTTCGGGTCGRAGGACTCGCTCGGGTACTTCGCCACGCGCCGCGACAAGTCGGTCGTGTGGGAGTCAGGGGCGGCCGCGACCGCCCGCGCCGGGGTCTCGTACCGGGTCGTCGGCTCCGTCAGCCTGGCCAGCGGGAACCCGGTGGGCGACCCGCAGTACTGGGCGGCGGCGATCGACCAGTGGCGGATCCAGGCCCGGACCAACGGGTGGTCGCTCGCCGTCATGGGCGCGGGCTCGGCCGGTGCGCTGGCGTACACCGAGGCCGGGCTGACCGCGTGGGAGATCGGCGACGAGGCCATCCTCGACATGCGGACCTTCTCGCTGACCGGCCCGGGGATGAAGGCCGTGCGGCAGTCGGTCACGCGGCTGCAGCGGCGCGGGTACACCACGCGCGTGACCAAGCACGAGTCGATCGACGCCGAGCACTTCGCCGCGCTCGACCGTGCGGCGGCGCAGTGGCGCGGCGACGGCGGCGACGAGCGGGGCTTCTCGATGGCCCTCGGCCGGCTCGGCGACCAGCTCGACGGCGACTGCGTGCTGGTCGAGGCGCACGACGGCGACGGGGTGCTGCGCGCGTTCCTCAGCTTCGTGCCGTGGGGTCGCACGGGGGTCTCGCTCGACCTGATGCGGCGCGACCCGACCGCCGACAACGGCCTGGTCGAGCTCATGGTCTCGTCGTTGGCCGACCGGGCGACCGCGTTCGGGGCGGGCCGGGTGTCGCTGAACTTCGCGATGTTCCGGGAGGCGTTCGAGCGCGGTGCCGAGGTCGGCGCCGGCCCGATCGCCCGCCTCTGGCGGCAGTCGCTGGTGCTGGCCAGCCGCAACTGGCAGCTGGAGTCCCTCTACCGCTCGAACGCGAAGTACCAGCCGGAGTGGCAGCCGCGGTTCATCTGCTTCGAGTACGCGTCCGACCTGCCGCGCGTCGGGACGGCGACGGGCAGCGCCGAGGGCTTCCTCACGCGGCCGTCGTTGCACCGGCTCAACCGTCGGGGTGGCCACTCGACCGACGCGGAGGCCCTGGACCGGGCGGGCACGGAGTACGCCGCGCAGGTCGAGGCGCAGATCCCCGCGGCGCCCGACGCCCTCGAGGAGGCGATGTCGGCGCACCGGCTGCCCGAGCAGCAGCGGGTGCGGCGCGCCAAGGTGGACCGGCTGCGCGAGCGCGGCATCGACCCGTACCCGGTGGGCTACCCCCGGACCCACACGCTGGCGCTGGTGCGCACCGAGGCCGGCGAGCTCGGGCCCGACATGTCGACCGGGCGCACCGTGTCCGTCGTCGGCCGGCTCATCCGCAAGCGCGACGGCGGGAAGCTGGGCTTCGGCACGCTGCGGGACGGCAGCGGCGACCTCCAGGTCATGGTGGGCGCGGACTTCGTCGACGCCGACGATCTCGAGCTGTGGCGCCACGACGTCGACCTGGGCGACCACATCGGCGTCACCGGCGAGGTCGTCACCACCCGCCGCGGGGAGCTCTCGGTCCGCGCCACGTCGCTGCAGCTCACCAGCAAGGCGTTGCGGCCGCTGCCCGACAAGCACAAGGGGCTGACCGACCCCGAGGCCCGCRTCCGYGCSCGCTACGTCGACCTGATCGTSCGGCCSKCCGCSCGSGACATCGCSTACACGCGSGCGACSRTCGTGCGCAGCGTCCGCGACTCGCTGCACGCCCGGGGCTTCACCGAGGTCGAGACGCCGATGCTGCAGCTCATCCACGGCGGCGCCAACGCCCGGCCGTTCGAGACGCACATCAACGCGTACGACATGGACCTCTACCTGCGCATCGCCACCGAGCTGCACCTCAAGCGGCTCGTCGTGGGCGGGATGGAGAAGGTGTTCGAGATCGGGCGGCAGTTCCGCAACGAGGGCGTCGACTTCAAGCACAACCCGGAGTTCACGTCGCTGGAGC
Source organism: Cellulomonas sp. P5_C6 (assembly GCF_054049635.1). Taxonomy (NCBI): domain Bacteria; kingdom Bacillati; phylum Actinomycetota; class Actinomycetes; order Micrococcales; family Cellulomonadaceae; genus Cellulomonas; species Cellulomonas sp. P5_C6. The sequence goes on from NZ_JBFULZ010000031.1 coordinate 11,797, forward strand.
TCTACGAGACGTACGGCGACTACGACACCATGCGGGTGCTGACCCAGGAGATCATCCAGGAGGCCGCGACCGCGGTGTACGGCTCACCGGTCGCCCGCCGGGCCGACGCGGACGGCACCGTCACCGAGTACGACCTGTCGGGCACGTGGCCCGTCAAGACCATCTGCGAGGCCGTCTCGGAGAAGCTGGGCGACCAGATCACGGCGGACACCCCCGTCGAGGTGCTGAACCGGCACGCCCAGGCGATCGGCCTGGAGCTCGAGCCGGACGCCAGCTGGGCCGTGGTGCTCGAGGAGATCTAYGGCGAGCTCTGCGAGAGCACCACGACGACGCCGGTCTTCTACACCGACTTCCCCAAGGAGAACTCGCCGCTGACCCGGCAGCACCGCGTGGACCCCCGGCTGGCCGAGAAGTGGGACCTGGTGATCTTCGCCTCCGAGCAGGGCACGGCCTACTCGGAGCTGATCGACCCGCTCGACCAGCGCCGCCGGCTCGTCGCCCAGTCGCTGCTCGCCGCGGCCGGCAACCCCGAGGCCATGCAGGTGGACGAGGACTTCCTCGCGGCGCTCGAGTACGCGATGCCGCCGACCGGGGGCATGGGGATGGGCATCGACCGCCTGGTCATGAACCTGACGGGCCTGAGCATCCGCGACACGATCCTCTTCCCGCTGGTGAAGCCGTCCCGCTGACGGTCAGGCGGTGGCGGCGCGGTTCTTGTCGATCCGGTTGCGCAGGAAGATCAGCGGCAGGACCAGCGTGGCGAGCATGGTGACCAGCCAGACGGTGAGCGAGCCGAACACCCAGGCGGTCCCCGTGCTGATGGTGATCGAGTTGTTGATCAGCGTGGCGATCCACAGCGACACGACCGTCGAGACGAGGCCGACCGCACCCGTGAGCGCGTTGGCGTACTTCCGCGTCATCACGACGAACCACGGCGTGAGGATGCTCTGCAGCGCCGCGAAGACCAGGACCGCGACGATGAACCCTTCGCCGCTCACCGAGAAGTCGTCGACGATCAGCGAGGCGATCCAGAGCCCGAGGGCGGCGGATCCGAGGAAGATCAACGCGCGGATGAGGAAGACGACCATGGGCGCACGCGCTCCTTCGTCGGCGGTAGCGGGAGGGTCCTCCCTGAGAGCCACCATAGAGATCGGCCCCGACGAGCGGAATCCCCTCCGGCGGTGTGACCAGTCCGTTTGTTACCAGTGATCGCCACGTCATGACCAGTTCACACACGCCCGCTACCGTGGCTCGGGTGACGGACAACACGACACCCATCGCCACCCCCGAGCACACCGTGGAGGGATTCGTCCGCGAGTTCCTCAGGGAGCTCAACTTCGGGCAGGGCACGGACCTGACCAAGGCCTCGGTCAACGACAAGTACCTGGCGATGGCGCGCACGGTCCGCCACTACCTGATGGTGCGCTGGATCGCGACGCTGCGGCGGCAGTTCGAGATCCAGGCGAAGTCGGTGGCGTACCTCTCCGCCGAGTTCCTGCTGGGCCGGCAGCTGGACAACGCGCTGCTCGCGTCGGACCTCGAGGGTGTCGTCGAGGAGGGGCTGGCGTCGCTGGGCATCGACCTCGCGGAGCTGCGCGAGGCGGAGGTCGAGCCCGGCCTGGGCAACGGCGGCCTCGGCCGGCTGGCCGCGTGCTTCATCGACTCGCTCGCGACCATGAACGTGCCGTGCATCGGCTACGGCATCCGCTACGAGTACGGCATCTTCCGCCAGACGTTCGTCGACGGCTGGCAGGTGGAGAAGCCCGACAACTGGCTCGCCCTGGGCTCGCCCTGGGAGTTCCCGCACCCCGAGTCGGCCGTGACGGTCGACTTCGGCGGCCACACCGAGAAGCACGTGGACGACGACGGCGTCGAGCGCAGCACGTGGGTGCCGGGCTGGAGCGTCCTCGGCGTGCCGTACAACTACATGGTCCCGGGCTACGAGAACGGCCGCGTGAACACGCTGCGGCTCTGGAGCGCGCGGGCGACCCGGGCGTTCGACCTCGAGATCTTCAACGCCGGCGACTACGCGCAGGCCGTCCGAGCGCAGACCTTCGCGGAGAACATCTCCAAGGTCCTCTACCCGGAGGACTCGACGCCGCAGGGCAAGGAGCTCCGCCTCCAGCAGCAGTACTTCTTCGTCGCGTGCTCGATCCGCGACTTCATCGACCAGGTGCTGCCGCCCGACTTCGACCTGCGGAACCTGCCCGACCGCATCATCTTCCAGCTCAACGACACCCACCCGGTCATCGCGATCCCCGAGCTCATGCGGATCCTGGTCGACGAGCGCAAGTGGGAGTGGGAGGACGCCTGGGCGGTGACCCAGAAGTGCTTCGCCTACACGTGCCACACGCTGCTGCCCGAGGCGCTCGAGGTCTGGTCGGTGGACCTCCTGGGCAAGCTGCTGCCGCGGCACCTCGAGATCATCTACAAGATCAACGAGAACTTCATGGCCGAGCTGCGCACGGCCTACCCCGACGACGAGCTGCGCGTGCGCCGCATGTCGATCATCGCGGAGTACCCGGAGCGGGCCGTCCGCATGGCGTACCTGGCCACGGTCGCCGGCGCGAAGGTCAACGGCGTCGCGGCCCTGCACTCGCAGCTGCTGAAGGACAAGGTGCTGCACGACTTCTCCGACCACTACCCGGACAAGTTCACCAACGTCACCAACGGCGTCACGCCCCGCCGGTTCGTCCGGCTGGCCAACCCCGGGCTCTCCGAGCTGGTCACGGCCGCGATCGGCGACGGGTGGGTCACCGACCTCGAGCGCCTCAAGGAGCTGGAGCCGCTGGCCGACGACGCCGAGTTCCGACGGGCGTTCCGCGAGGTCAAGCGGGCCAACAAGCTGCGCCTGGTCGACGTCCTGGCCGAGCGGGACGGCATCACGATCGACCCCGACACGATGCTCGACGTCATGGTCAAGCGCCTCCACGAGTACAAGCGGCAGACCCTCAAGCTCCTGCACGTGGTCACGCTGTACGACCAGGTGACGTCCGGCGCCCTCAAGATCGAGGACGTCACGCCGCGCACCTTCGCGTTCGGCGCCAAGGCGGCGCCCGGCTACAAGATGGCCAAGCAGACGATCGGCCTGATCAACGCCGTCGGCCGCACCATCAACGCCGACCCCGCGCTGCAGGGCCGGCTCACGGTCGCGTTCCCGGCCAACTACAACGTCACGCTCGCGGAGAAGCTCATCCCCGCGGCGGACCTGTCGGAGCAGATCTCGCTGGCCGGCAAGGAGGCGTCGGGCACGGGCAACATGAAGTTCGCGCTCAACGGTGCCCTGACCATCGGCACCGACGACGGCGCGAACGTCGAGATCCGCGAGCTGGTGGGCGACGACAACTTCTTCCTGTTCGGCCTGCTCGAGCCGGAGGTCGCCGAGATCGTGGACGCCGGGTACCACCCGACCTCCTACTACGAGAAGAACCGCTCGCTGCGGCACGCGCTCGACCTCATCGCGTCCGGCGCGTTCTCCGACGGCGACCGCACGACGTTCGAGCCGATCGTCTCCAACCTGCTCTCGGAGGACCGGTTCCTCGTGCTCGCGGACTACCAGGCGTACATCGACGCCCAGGCCCGCGTGGACGCGGCATACGCCGACACCGACGCGTGGACCCGGTCCGCCGTGCTCAACGTCGCGCGGTCCGGCTTCTTCTCGTCCGACCGCAGCATGCGCGACTACATCGACCGCATCTGGCACACGGAACCCGTGCCGCCCGAGCGCTGACCTGGAGTGCAGCGAAGGGTGGGGGCGCGCAGCGCTCCCGCCCGCAGCGGAACGCAAGGGCAGCGCGACCAAGAGAAGGAGTGCTGACCTGATGTCCGAGCTCACGCCCTACATCGCGGTGCCCGACTCGCGGGCGGCGCTGCGGTGGTACGCCGACGTGCTGGGGGCGGTGCAGGACGGCGAGCTCGTCCTCAACGAGGACGGGTCCGTGGGTCACGCGCAGGTGCGGATCGGCGGTGCGCTGCTGATGTTCGCCGACGATGCCCCGGCCTACGACTCGGTGTCGCCCGACCCGGCCGGTCCGGTGCCGGTGACGTTGCACCTGACGGTCGACGACTGCGACGCGGTCGTCGAGCGTGTACGCGCGGCCGGGGGCGTGATCGACCGCGAGCCGACGCCGACGCCGTTCGGTCGCATCGCCGTCGCGCGCGACCCCTTCGGGCACCGCTGGATGTTCGACCAGTCGCTGTGACGCCTACGCTGGTCCGGTGACACCCGCGAAGAAGTCCCAGGAGATGAAGGCGTCGACAGCCGCCGCCAAGCTCGACGTGTACCTGCCGGCCACGCCGGAGGACTTCCAGAACCGGATGATCACGCGCGACGAGCTCACCGAGCTGCAGCGCACGCCTCCGCAGTGGCTGGTGGACCTGCGCCGCGACGGGCCGCACCCGCGCAGCGTCGTCGCAGGCCGCCTGCGGGTCTCGATCAGCGGGCTGGCCCGCGGCGGGATCACCGACCCGCTGACCACGGCCGAGATCGACGCCCTGCAGGCCGACCCGCCCAACTGGCTGGTCCGCGAGCGCGAGATCGCCGCGCAGGTGCGGCTCGAGGAGCGGCTGCTGGAGTCCCGCGAGGCCGACCGCAAGGCCGCCGAGGCGGCCAAGAACCGCTGACGCTCGGGCCGGTCAGCGGCCCGAGCGCGGCTTGCGGGGGTTGGGCTTCGGCTTGCCCTTGGCCGACGACGAGCGCCCCGACGAGCCCTTGCCGGTCGCGCCCTTGCCGGTCGCGCTCTTGCCGGTCGCGCTCTTGCTGGACGCGCTCTTGCTGGACGGCCTCGAGGCCTTGTCGCGACCCGTCGTCGTCGGTTGCGCCTGCGCGGGTGCGCCGATGCCGCGGCTCGACGTGGCGGTGCGGCCCCGGACGATGCCGATGAACTCCTCGGTGAAGTCGTCGTAGCGGTCGGTCACCCAGGCGAGGCCCACGGCGGACCCGGGGGCGTCGCGCACGATCCGTGCGGTCACGCCGCGGCGCTGGTGCAGGCGACCGAGCGACTGGGGCAGGACGACCACCCCGACGCCGGCGGCCACGAGCTCGATCGCGTCGGGGGTCGTCGCCACGGGTCCGTCGCCGACGAACGGCGTGCCGGGTGGGTCGGCCCAGCGCAGGGTGTCGTCGAGGGGGACGACGAGGGTCTCGTCGTCGAGGTCGGCGGCGTCCACCTCGTCCACGACGGTGACCACGTGGTCCTTGGGCACGACGACGACCGTCGCCTCGGTGTAGAGGGTGATGACCGAGAGGTCGTCGCCGTCGGCCGGGAGCCGGAGCAGCGCGACGTCGGCGTCGCCGGACCGCAGGAGGCCGGCGGCGTCGGCGGGCTGCGTGTGCACCAGCTCGACGGGCACGGTCCGGAGCCGCTCGGCCCACACGCGGAGCCAGCGGTCGGGGTTGACGCCCGGCACGAGGGCGACGCGGAACACGCGCGGCCCCGGGCGCGAGGCATCGATGGGGCCGGGACTCGTCGGCTCGTCGGTGCTCATCGGACCCTCCGGAAGACGAGGTCGCGGACCTCGTGGCCCAGGTCGAGCCCGCGCTGCTCGAACTTGGTGACCGGGCGGTGCGCGGGTCGGGGCGCGAAGCCGTCGGCCGTGTTCTCCAGGCCCGGGTCGGCGGTGAGGACCTCGAGCATGGCGTCGGCGTACTCGACCCAGTCCGTCGCGCAGTGCAGCGTGCCGCCCAGCCGCAGGCGCGACCGCAGCAGCGCGACGTGCGACGGCTGCACGAGCCGCCGCTTGTGGTGCCGCCCCTTGGGCCACGGATCGGGGAAGAACACGTGCACCGCGTCGAGAACGGCACTAGGTGAAGACTTCGTCGCACCAGGCGCGACAAAGTCTTCACCTAGGCCGTCGCGCGAGCGGGCGGGCGACCCGGCGGGGGCGGGCGGCACAGCGGCGGCGGGCGCTCCCGGCGCGGCCGCCGGCCCGGGGGCGGCCTTCAGCGACGTGCGGACCAGGTCGAGGGCGTCGCCGTGCGCCACCCGGACGTTGGTCAGGCCGGCGCGATCGATCAGGCCGAGCAGGTTGGCGACGCCCGGCAGGTGGGCCTCGACGGCGAGGTAGTCGCGGGCCGGGTCGGCGGCCGCCATCGACGCGGTCGTCTCGCCCATCCCGGACCCGATCTCCAGGACCAGGGGCGCGGACCGGCCGAAGAGCGCCACGGCGTCGAGGGAACCGTCAGCCGCCAGGGGCATCGGGGACCGGTCGTCGTGCACGGAGAATCCGAGCCGGGGCCACAGGTCCCGCAGCGCCTCCTCGCGCTCCCGGCCCAGGGGCGCCCGGCGCGGGTGGAACGTGCGCAACGGCTCGTGGGGTCGCGAGGCCACGTGCCGGAACGCGTCGGACGGGAGGCTCACGAGGGTCCAGCCTAGGTGGCGCGCCGACGGCGACCGCCGGTGCCGAGGGGTCAGGAGCCGAGCACGGGCCCCATGAGCGCGAAGACCTCACCGAACGGACCGGCGGCGATCGCCATGCGGCCGAAGGGGGTGTCGGTCGGCGGGCTGACCACGGTCCCGCCCAGCTCCGTCACGCGGGCGGCCGACGTGTCGGTGTCCGTGACCGCGAAGTAGAGGGTCCAGGCGGCGGGGGCGTCGTCGCCGGCCCGCTCCCCGTAGCCACCGACGCCGGCCAGGGGCGCGCCGCCGAGGGACACGGACGCGTACTCGAACCCGGGTGCGCTGAGGTCCTCGACCGAGTAGCCGAACACCCGCTGGTAGAAGGCGAGCGCGCCGGGCTGGTCGTGGACCATGACCTCGGACCAGACGACCGCGCCGGGCTCCTCGACGACGTCCCAGCCGGTGTGGCTGCCGGGCTGCCAGACCCCGAAGACGGCGCCGGCGGTGTCGACGAAGATCGCCATGGTGCCGAAGTCCATGATCGCCATGGCCGGGACGATCTCCTGCCCGCCGGCGTCGGCGATGGCGGCGGCGGTCGCCGCGAGGTCGTCGGCAGCGAGGTACACGCACCAGGCCGGGGGCGGCGCGGGATCGTCGCCCATCGGCTCGCCGAGCCCGACCACCCGCTTCCCGTCCACGAACGCCTGCGTGTAGAAGCCGAGCTCCGGGCCGCCGATCTCGAACTCCCAGCCGAACAGGGGGCCGTAGAAGGCGCGCGCGGCTGCGAGGTCGGGGACGGTGATGTCCGCCCAGGCCGGGGTTCCGGTGGGCCAGGCCTCGCGGTGGGTGGTCATGGTGCCCAGCCAACACCCCGGCCCAGCCGCGCGCCAACAGGGGCTCGGACCAGCGCAGATGCGGCACAACGGGAGACATGGGGCACCTCGTGTGCTAGTCACGTCTCATGGCCGACGCACCCCCCGACGAGAGCGAGCCGGCCGTCGACGTCGCCGGCGGGTCGGCCGCCCCCGAGGGGAGCGAGAGCGCGCTGACCGTGGTCCTTGCGTTCGGGGCCAACCTGCTCATCGCCGTCGCGAAGTCGGTGGCCGCGGCGATGACGGGCTCGGCGTCGATGCTCGCGGAGGCCGCGCACTCCTGGGCGGACACGGGCAACGAGGTGTTCCTGCTCATCGCGCAGCGCCGGGCCGCCAAGCCGGCCGATCCGACCCACCCGCTGGGGCACGGCCGCGAGGTCTACGTGTGGTCGCTGTTCGCCGCCATCGGGCTGTTCGCCGTCGGCGCCGGCGTCTCCATCACCCACGGGATCTCCGAGCTGTCCAACCCCGAGCCGGCCGGCGACTTCGGTATCGCGTACGCGGTGCTCGCGGTGTCGTTCGTGCTCGAGGGCGTCTCGTTCTTCCAGGCGTCGCGGCAGGCCAAGCGGGGGGCCGCGCGGCAGGACAAGGATCTCGTCGCGCACATCCTGCAGACCTCGGACCCGACGGTCCGCGCCGTGTTCTTCGAGGACGCCGCCGCGCTCGTCGGCATCGTGATCGCGACCGTGGGCATCGGGTTGCACCAGGCGACCGGCTCGCCCGTGCCGGACGCGGTCGGCTCGATCCTGGTCGGCGTGCTGCTGGGGGTCGTGGCGATCGTGCTCATCGACCGCAACCGCCGGTTCCTGGTGGGTCAGGTGGTGGACCCGCAGCTGCAGGCCGCGGCGGTGCAGGCGCTCCTCGAGCTGCCGGAGGTCGACCGGGTGACCGAGCTGCGGCTCGAGTACGTGGGCGCGCGGCAGGTCTACCTGACCGGTGCGGTCGACCTCACGGGCAACATGGCGGAGGACGACGCGTCGCACGTGCTGGCCTCGCTCGAGCGCCGGATCGCGCGGACGCCGGCGGTCGTCGGGGCGATGCTCTCGCTGTCCGAGCCCGAGGACCCGAGCCTGTGACCGGCGCCGCGTCGCGGTGGGGCAGGCCGACCGGCAAGGACGTCACGTCGGGGCTGGTCACCGGGCTGTTCAGCATCCCCGAGGGCATGGCGTACGCGAACATCGGCGGGTTCAGCCCTGTGGTCGGCCTGTACTCGGGCGTGGTGCCGACGATCGTGGGCTCGTTCTTCGCCCGCACGGTCCTCATGGTCACCACGCTGACCAGCGCCATCGCCCTGTCGTCGGCCAGCGTGCTCGCCGGTTCCGGGCTCGACCCGCACGACCCCGGGGCGATCGCGACGCTGACCCTGCTGGTCGGCGTGGTCATGCTCGTGCTCGGCCTGCTCAAGCACGGGTCGGTCATGCAGTTCGTGTCGACCGCCGTGATGACGGGCTTCACCACGGGCATCGCGGTGCAGATCATCGCCGGCGAGGTCGGTGACGCCACGGGCTACAAGCCGGACGCGCACAACACCGTGGGCAAGCTGGTCGAGGCGGTGGCGCACGTCGGCTCGTGGGACCTGCGGACCGTCGGCGTGGCTGCCGCGACCATCGTGGTCTGGGCGCTCGCGCGGCTGGTGAAGCCGCTGCGGTCGCTGGCCACGCTGGTGGCCCTGGTCGTCGTGTGGGTCGGCGTGGTCGTCGCCGGGATCGACGTCGAGGACGTGGGCTCGATCGCGTCGATCCCGCGGAGCCTGCCGCCGTTCTCGCTGCCCGACGTGTCCGCCGTGCCGAGCCTGGCGCTGGGCGCCGTGGCCGTCGCGCTCGTGGCGCTCGCGCAGGCGGCGGGGATCGGCGCCGCCGTGCCCAACCCCGACGGCTCGCGGCCGAACGCCTCGCGGGACTTCGTCGCGCAGGGCATGGCGAACGTCGCGGGTGGCCTGTTCTCGGCGCTGCCGACGGGCGGCTCGCTCTCGCGCACCGGCGTCGGGACCAGCGCCGGGTCGCAGACGCGGTGGTCCGGGGTGTTCGCGGGTCTCTGGCTGGCCCTCGTCGTCCTGCTGGTGGGTCCGTACGCGGAGACCATCCCGATGGCCGTCATCGGCGGGCTGCTGATCGTGATCGGCGTCGAGCTGGTGCAGGGACGCTGGAAGGACATCGTGCTGGTGGTCCGGACCTCGTGGTGGTCCACGGCCGCGATGGTGGTGACGTTCGTGGCGACGACGCAGCTGCCGCTCCAGCAGGCGATCTTCATCGGCGCCGGGCTGTCGCTGGTGCTCTACGCCGTCTCGTCGTCGCGCGCGGGTCGGCTCCAGGCGCTCGAGAGCCGTGGCGATGGCCGCTGGGCCGTGGTCGAGCCGCCCGCCGAGCTGCCGTCGCACACCGTCGTGGTGCTCCACTACGCGGGCGCGGGCTTCTTCGCGGAGGTGGCGCGCATCGACGAGACGTGGCCCGACACGACGCGGACCCGCGGCTCGGTGCTCGTGCTGAGCCTGCGCACCCTTCCCGACGTCCCGTCGGCGACGTTCGTCAAGGCCATCGACGCGCTCGCCGACACGCTCCGCACCCGCGACAACCTGCTGCTGCTCGCCGGCGTCTCCGAGGAGTTCCTGGTCGTCGCGCGCCGCAGCGGCCTGCTCGACGCGCTCGACCCCGACGCCGTGCTGCCCGCCGACGACGAGGTGTTCGCCTCCGTCGACCACGCCGTCGCCCGCGGGCAGGCGTGGGTGGAGGCCCACCTCGACACCGCCCCGACCTCCGACCAAGGAGCACCGACATGACCGAGCAAACCGCGCTCGACGCCCCCTTCCGGGTCCCCGTCGGCAACCTGCTGAAGCTCGCGGTCCCCGCCGTGGTCGTCGGCATCATGTCCGCCCTGACGCTGTACGGGCTGAGCAAGCTGGCCGGCCTCCTCGAGGGCTGGGTGTGGGACGACCTCAGCGCGGCTCTGGGCGTGAGCTCGGACTCGTCCTGGTGGATCATCGGCGTGCTCACCGCGGCCGGCCTCGCGATCGGGCTGGTGGTCCGCTACGTCCCCGGTCACGCCGGTCCCGACCCCGCGACCCTCGAGCTGGTGGCCGAGCCGCTCAAGCTGAGGGTCCTGCCGAGCCTCGCACTCGCCCTGGTGCTCATGCTTGCCAGCGGGGTGAGCCTCGGCCCGGAGAACCCCATCATCGGGATCAACGTGGGGCTCGCGGTCGCGCTCGGCATGCGGTTCCTGCCGAAGGTCAACGCGCCGATCTGGCTCGCGATGGCGGTCGCGGGCACCATCGGCGCGATGTTCGGCACGCCCGTGGCGGCGGCGCTGCTGTTCTCCGAGCTGGATGCCGGCGACCGACGGATCCCGCTCTGGGACCGGCTCTTCGCGCCACTGGTGGCAGCAACCGCAGGAACTCTCACGATGCTGCAGCTGGAGTCCCTGAGCCTGGCCGTCGCCGCACCCGCATACACGTACGGCGGGCTCGAGGACCTCGGCTTCATGGTCCTCATCGCCCTCGGGGCTGCGGCCCTCGGGCTGGTCGCCGTGTACCTCTTCGTGCCGCTGCACCGCGCGTTCCAGCGGATCGGTCACCCGGTGCTCATGCTCACCGTCGGCGGCCTGATCCTCGGCCTGCTGGGCGCGCTCGGCGGCGAGGTGACCCTGTTCAAGGGCCTCACGCAGATGCAGGAGCTCCCCGGTCTCGCCGCGACGACGACGGGCGCCGGGTTCCTCGCGCTGGCCGGCATCAAGCTGCTCGCCATGCTGGTCGCCGCGACGTCGGGGTTCCGCGGCGGGCGCATCTTCCCCACCCTGTTCGTCGGGGTGGCCCTCGGGTTCGCCATCAACACGGTCTGGGACTCCGTGCCGCTGGCGCTCGCGATCGGGGCGGCGGTCGTCGGGATCATCGTCGCGGCCACACGCAACGGGTGGCTGAGCCTCTTCATGGCGGTCGCGGTGGTGCCGCAGGTGTCGTTGCTCATCGGGCTGCTGCTCGCCGCGCTGGCGGCCTGGCTGCTGGTGACCAACCGGCCGCCGCTGCTCGCGCCGCCGACGCCGGAGCCCGCACCCGAGCCGCCCGCGGCGGGGGCGCCTGCCGCCTGATCCTGTGGACCGGGGCGCGCCACGCCCGGTCCTCACGGAACTTCACCCGCTCGGCTTGTGGGGGAACGCGCGCCTTCGGGCGGTTCGGCCCGAGGTTCGCGTTCCAGATCATGCCTCGGGCAACCGATACTTCCCGTGCCCCGACCTCCGACCGTGCCCTCGACCGGCCGTCCGGACCCACCCCGGGCCGGCGTGACGAGCGCCCAGGACGACGCGGTCCGGCATCGCCTTCCGCAGAACGAGGAGCACCACAGTGACACTGCGCGCACCCCGCACCGCGGGCATCGCCCTGGCGGGCATCCTGACGGTCGGTGCCGTCATGGCCGCCGCCCCGGCGTGGGCCGACGCGGCCCCCGTCCGGTCGACGCTGACCGCCCCGGGCACCGACGCGGTCTGCACGCAGACCGCGACCCTCGCCTCGACCGATGCTGCCCCGGCCGGTTGGGGCTTCGGCGAGAGCCTCACAGGCGGCCACCAGGGCTACCTCGACGGTGGCCTGCGCGTCTGGACCGACGAGGGCGACCTGCCGGCGGCCAAGTCGGCCGGCTACGTGGCAACAAACTTCCCGCTGTCCGCGGCCGCTGACGTGAGCATGGACTGGACGAACACGTCGGGCGCTGCCCCCGGCATCAACCTGACCCTGTACGTCAACGGCGATTGGAAGGGCAACCTCGTCTTCGAGCCGCTCTTCGACAAGTGGTGGATCCACAAGTCCATCGCGGGTCTGCCCGCGGGCCCGAACCCGAGCTACCAGTTCGCCTACGGCACGCTCGACGAGATCATCGCCGCCTACGCGGACAACGGCGTCACCGACCTCACCGTCAAGTACGTCGGCTACTCCCTCGGCTCCGGCGCAGTCGGCGACGACGTGATCCACTCGATCACCGCCGGCTGCACGACGTACACGTTCGACCTGGCGTCGGCCACGGCGACCCCGTCGGCCACTCCGTCGGCGACGCCGAGCGCGACGCCGAGCGCGTCGGCGTCGGCCCCGGCGAAGTCCTCGGACGACCTGACGGCCGCGACCGACGGCAAGATCACCGTCACGGGCGACCTCGTCCCCGGCGGCACGGTCACCGTCACGGTGCCCGGCCACGCCGGCGAGACCGTCGACGGTGTCGTCTACTCGAGCCCGCGCCTGCTCGGCACCCGCGTGCTCTCGGCGCAGGCCACCACGACCTTCGTCCTCCCGACGGACCTGGCGGCCGGCCCGCACCACTTCGCCGTCTACGCCACCAACGGCGCGGTCATCGGCTGGGCCGCGATCACGGTCGCGGCGCCGCTCGCCGCCACCGGCGTGAACGCCACGGCGCTCGCGCTGGGTGCCTCGGTCGCGCTCCTGGCGGGCTCCGGCCTGCTGGTCCTCGCTCGTCGCCGGACGGCGTCCGCGCAGCTCTGAGCACGGTCATGGACGCCGGCGGGGCCTCGGCCTCGCCGGCGTCCGTCCGTCAGACCGTCTGCCAGGTCACGGCGTCGTCGCGCCCGCGGATGAGCCGGCCCAGCCTGCCCTCGTCCTGCGCGCACGCCTGCCCGACGACACAGGCCAGCACCAGCGCGAAGCTCAGCGCGAACAGCCACCCGATGTAGGCGAACACCAGGCCCAGCACGCCGAACTGCTTGGCACCGGAGACCAGGACGATCGGCAGGTAGAGCTGGCCGGCCAGGCTGAGCAGCCCGAGAAGCAGCGCGGTGACGCAGCCGGAGAACGCCAGGACGCGGATCGGGATCTCGGCGCGCAGCAGGGCCCAGGGGATGTAGGTCCAGACGACGGCCCAGACCACGAGTCGCACCACGAAGTCCCACAGGGCGGGCAGCGGTACCCCCTCCGTGGCCTCCCGCGTCAGCTCGATGAGGGCGACGGCGAGGACCACTGCRAGCACGGTGGCGAGCCAGCGCCACGCCGACCGCAGCCCCGGACGCTTCACCTGCCASACCTTGGCGTACATGCGCTCGAGGGCCCGSGAGTAGGACGTGGCGCTGATCAGGGCGACGATGAGGCCGAGGATCCCGACGCTGCTCCCCACGCTCGCGCTGGTGCTCACGCTGCCGGCGAGCGTGTCGCGGGTGGCATCCGAGAGGCCGAGGCTGTCGGCCATGAAGAAGCCGAAGCCGTCCTGCCGGTTGGGCCGCAGGGCCGCGGTCACGATCATCACGGGGACGATCGAGACGAAGGCCTGCGCCGCCAGCGTCATCGCGCGGTCGAACGGCTCGATCTCGACGAAGCCGGTGTAGCCCCGCTCGACCAGCGCGCCGAACGGGGTGAGCCGCAGCCGGGCGGCGATCCGCAGGCCGCGCAGCCGCCACCGGTCGGTCCGTCCGGTCACGGCAGCCGGGCGTCGAGGAACGCCAGCACCTCGGCCAGGTAGGTGTCGCGGGCCGGCAGCGGGGACAGTGCGAGGTCGTGCGCGCCGCCGGGGACCTCGACGAAGGTCACGTCCGGCCCCAGGTTCGGCGCCAGGCGCTGCATGTCCGCCACGTCGAGCACCGAGTCGGTGGTGACCAGCGCGTCGTGCCAGACGTCGTCGGGACCCGACGCGTCGGACGCGAGCAGCAGCACCGGGACGTCGATCGCCAGCCCCGCGGCGACGCGCTTGTGCCCGCGCCGGACCGTCCGGACGAAGCCCGCGCGGACCGGGAACCCGTCGAGCGGCTTCCAGTCCAGCTCGTACGCCCACTCGCCGCCGGTGCCCTCGTGCAGCGCGCGGMCRTAGTGCGAGCCCAGCTTGGCGACGGGGAGGCTGGGGGCGACCTTGCCGACGACGTCGAGCACGCCCGTGAGCGCGGTGCGCTCGAGCCGGGATCCGCGCAGGTCCAGCCACGGGCTGTTGAGCACGAGCGCGTCGATGAGCCCCTCGCCCTTGCGGGAGTCGGCCCACAGGGACGTGACCAGGCCCCCCATCGAGTGACCGAGCAGGACGACCTGGTCGTGGTCCTGCCGGATGATGCGGATCGCGGCGTCGATCTCCTCGGCGAACGTACCCAGGTCGGTGACGTAGTTGGGCGGACGGCCGTCGCGGATGGAGCGCCCGTAGTCGCGCAGGTCGAGGGCGTACACGTCGTAGCCGTGGGCGGCGAGGGCGTCGCCGAACCCGGTGTGGAAGAAGTAGTCGACGAAGCCGTGGACGTAGAGCAGGGCCCGGCGGCTGGGGGAGCCGTCACGATGGACGAGCGTGGCGACCGGGTCGGGCGTGCGACCGTCCGGCCGGAGTCGGAGGGTCCGGGCGGTCCAGCCGGGTCCGAGCACGTCGGGGGTCGCATCGTCCATGGCGTGATCGTGCCACGGGGGTGACCGTCGGAGTGGGTGAACAGAGTTGAGCGGAATAGACTCAACTCTGACCGTGGTTCACCTGAGCAGAGATCGACACCAAGGAGGTCACGTGGACGCCAAGTTCACCACCCGGTCCCAGGAGGCCCTCGGCGACGCCATCCAGCAGGCGTCGGCCGCAGGCAACCCTCAGCTCGAGCCCGCGCACCTGCTCAACGCCCTGCTGCACCAGGAGGGCGGCGTGGCCAACGGGCTGCTCGACGCGGTCGGTGCCGACCGCACCGCGCTCGGGCGTGCCGTGCGCGGCATGCTCGTCAGCCTGCCGACGGCGAGCGGGACCGCCGTGGCCCAGCCGAGCGCGTCGCGCACCCTCGCGACCGCCCTCGAGGCGGCCTCGTCCGAGGCGCGTTCGCTCGGCGACGACTACGTCTCCACCGAGCACCTGCTGCTCGGCCTCGCGGCGGGGCAGTCCGGGGTGGCCGACGCCCTGCGCGCCCAGGGGGCCTCGCGCGAGGCGCTCGCGGCCGCCCTGCCGACCGTCCGAGGCTCCGCGCGCGTCACCACGCCCAACCCCGAGGGCACCTACAAGGCGCTCGAGCAGTACGGCCTCGACCTGACGCAGCGGGCGCGCGAGGGCAAGCTCGACCCCGTCATCGGCCGCGACGCCGAGATCCGTCGCGTCGTGCAGGTCCTGTCGCGGCGCACCAAGAACAACCCGGTGCTCATCGGCGAGCCCGGCGTCGGCAAGACGGCCGTCGTCGAGGGGCTGGCCCAGCGCATCGTCGCCGGTGACGTGCCCGAGTCGCTGCGGGGCAAGAAGCTGGTCGCGCTCGACCTGGCCGCCATGGTCGCCGGCGCCAAGTACCGCGGTGAGTTCGAGGAGCGGCTCAAGGCCGTGCTGGCCGAGATCACAGGCTCGAACGGCGAGGTCGTCACGTTCATCGACGAGCTCCACACCGTCGTCGGCGCGGGTGCCGGCTCCGAGGGCGCCATGGACGCGGGCAACATGCTCAAGCCCATGCTAGCCCGCGGCGAGCTGCGCCTGGTGGGTGCGACGACGCTCGACGAGTACCGCGAGCGCATCGAGAAGGACCCCGCGCTCGAGCGACGGTTCCAGCAGGTGTTCGTCGGCGAGCCGTCGGTGGAGGACACCGTCGCGATCCTTCGCGGGCTCAAGGAGCGGTACGAGGCGCACCACAAGGTCACCATCGCCGACTCCGCGCTGGTCGCCGCCGCGACGCTGTCCGACCGCTACATCACCGGCCGCCAGCTGCCCGACAAGGCCATCGACCTGGTCGACGAGGCCGCGTCCCGCCTGCGCATGGAGCTGGACTCGTCGCCGATCGAGATCGACGAGCTGCAGCGCGCCGTGACCCGGCTCGAGATGGAGGAGGTCGTGCTCTCGGAGTCCGACGACCCCGCCTCCGCCGACCGCCTCGAGCGGCTGCGCAAGGACCTGGCCGACCGGCGCGAGGACCTGGCGTCGCTGACCGCGCGGTGGGAGAAGGAGAAGGCSGGGCACAACCTCGTCGGYGACCTSAAGGCGCGCCTCGACACGCTGCGCWCSGACGCCGAGCGGCTGCTGCGCGAGGGCGAGAACGAGAAGGCCGCGCGCATCCTGTACGGCGAGATCCCCGCGCTGCAGGAGCAGATCTCGGTGGCCGAGGCCGAGGAGGCGTCGGCCGACGCCGCGCCCGACGGCCCGCCGATGATCGCGGAGAAGGTCGGACCCGACGAGGTGGCCGAGGTGGTCGCGCAGTGGACCGGCATTCCCGCCGGCCGGCTGCTGGAGGGCGAGACCGCGAAGCTGCTGCGCATGGAGGAGGTGCTGGGCGAGCGACTCATCGGCCAGCGCCCGGCCGTTGCCGCGGTGTCCGACGCCGTCCGACGCGCCCGGGCCGGAATCTCCGACCCGGACCGCCCGACGGGCAGCTTCCTGTTCCTCGGGCCGACCGGCGTGGGCAAGACCGAGCTGGCCAAGGCGCTCGCGGACTTCCTGTTCGACGACGAGCGCGCCATGGTCCGGATCGACATGTCCGAGTACGCCGAGAAGCACTCGGTGGCCCGCCTGGTCGGTGCGCCTCCGGGGTACGTCGGGTACGAGGAGGGCGGGCAGCTGACCGAGGCCGTCCGTCGTCGGCCGTACTCCGTCGTGCTGCTCGACGAGGTCGAGAAGGCGCACCCCGAGGTGTTCGACGTGCTGCTGCAGGTGCTCGACGACGGGCGCCTCACCGACGGGCAGGGGCGGACGGTCGACTTCCGCAACGTGATCCTGGTGCTCACCTCGAACCTCGGCTCGCAGTACCTGGTGGACCCGATGCTGTCCGACGACGAGAAGCGCGACGCGGTCATGTCCGCGGTCCGCACGTCGTTCAAGCCCGAGTTCCTCAACCGGCTCGACGACGTGGTGCTGTTCGACCCGCTGTCGCTCGACGAGATCGGGCACATCGTGGAGCTGCAG
>NZ_JBFULZ010000032.1:0-28362 GCF_054049635.1 Cellulomonas sp. P5_C6
CGCGGGACCCGGGCGAGATGGTAGGACGGAGCGCATGACTTCGACGCCCTTTCATGACCTCGACCAGTACGTCGCCGTCCCGCGGCTCAGCGGGCTGGTGCTCTCGCCGGACGGGACGCGGCTGGTGACGGCCGTCGCGACCCTGAACAGCAAGAAGACCAAGTACGTCACGGCCCTCTGGGAGGTCGACCCGGCCAACGAGGAGCCCGCGCGACGGCTCACGCGCAGCGCGAAGGGTGAGTCCAGCGCGGCGTTCACGCCGGGCGGCGACCTGCTGTTCACCAGCGCGCGGCCGGACCCGGACAGCGACGCGGACGACGACGACGCGGTGCCGGCCCTGTGGCTGCTGCCGAAGAACGGCGCCGAGGCGCGGGTCGTCGCGAGCAGGGCCGCGGGGCTCGGCGGGGTGCACGTCGCGAAGGACGCCGACGTCGTGCTCGTCGGGTCGGACGTGCTGCCCAGCGCGAAGGACGACGAGCAGGACGAGAAGCTGCGCAAGGCCCGCAAGGAGAAGAAGGTCGCGGCGATCCTGCACGACGGCTACCCGGTCCGGTTCTGGGACCACGACCTCGGCCCGGAGAGCCCGCACCTGTTCGTCGCGACGGTCGGCGACGAGGTCACCACCCCGCTGGCGGGCGCCGGGGACCCGAAGCTGAAGCTCACGGACGTGACCCCGCAGGCGCGGTCGGCGCTGGTCGAGCAGGGCGCCGCGATCAGCCCGGACGGTCGCACGGTGGTGACCGGCTGGTACGCGCCGCTGGCGCGCGGGAGCCAGCGCAGCCGGTTGGTCGCGGTCGACGTGGCGTCGGGCGAGCACCGGGTGCTCGTCGACGACCCGGCGGCGGACCTCGGGTCGCCGGCCATCTCGCCGGACGGTCGGTGGGTGGCGTACTCGCGGGAGACGATCTCGACCCCGCACGAGGCCCCGAGGGTGACGCTGCAGCTGGTCGCGACCGCCGGGGGCGAGCCGCGCACTCTGGCCGAGGGTTGGGACCGCTGGCCGCACGACCCGGTGTGGACGCCGGACAGCCGGAGCCTGCTGGTGCTGGCCGACGACGACGGCCGCGGGCCGGTGTTCCGGATCGACCTCGACACGGACGAGGTCACGCGGCTGACCAGCGACGACGCGACGTTCACCGACGTGTCGATCAGCCCCGACGGCACCACGGCGTACGCGCTGCGGACCTCGTACGAGGCGCCGAGCCACCCGGTGCGCATCGACCTCGCGACCAGGCAGACGACCGCGCTCCGCAGCCCGATCGCGACCCCCGAGCTCCCGGGCACCCTGGAGGAGGTCGAGTCGACGGACGCGGACGGCCGCCGCGTGCGCGCCTGGCTGGCGCGCCCGGCGGGCGACGAGAAGGTCCCGCTGCTGCTGTGGATCCACGGCGGCCCGCTGGGGTCGTGGAACGCGTGGTCGTGGCGGTGGAACCCGTGGATCCTCGTCGCCCGGGGGTACGCGGTGCTGCTGCCGGACCCGGCCTTGTCCACCGGCTACGGGCAGCAGTTCGTCCAGGACGGCTGGGGTGCCTGGGGCGCCGCGCCGTACACGGACCTGCTGGCGATCACGGACGCCGTCGAGGCGCGGGACGACATCGACGAGACGCGCACGGCGGCGATGGGCGGCTCGTTCGGCGGCTACATGGCCAACTGGGTGGCGGGTCACACGGACCGGTTCCGGGCGATCGTCACGCATGCGAGCCTGTGGGCGCTGGACCAGTTCGGCCCGACGACGGACGCGGCCTACTACTGGGAGCGGGAGATGACCGAGCAGATGGCGCTCGAGAACTCGCCGCACCTGCACGTCGGCAAGATCGTCACGCCCATGCTCGTGGTGCACGGTGACAAGGACTACCGGGTGCCCGTCGGTGAGGGCCTGCGCCTCTGGTACGAGCTGCTGGCCAAGAGCGGCCTGCCTGCCGACGACGACGGCAGGACCGCCCACCGCTTCCTCTACTTCCCCGACGAGAACCACTGGGTGCTCAGCCCCCAGCACGCGATCGTCTGGTACCAGGTGGTCGAGGCGTTCCTGGCGGAGCACGTGCTCACCCGGACGGGTGAGGAAGGTCCGGTTTATCCCGAGATTCTGGGGTAGCGGGCCGTCTCGGCGTGCGAGGTCACCGGGTCGGCGCCAGACTCGCCGATCGGAGCCGGGCGACAGATGCCCGGCACGACGGAAGGAAGGACCGACATGGGTATCGGAGGCGGAATCGCCCTCATCGTGGTCGGCGCGATCCTCTCGTTCGGGATCAGTGACGCGCTCGACGGCGTCAACCTGGCGGTGATCGGCTACATCTGCATGGGTGCCGGCGTCATCGCGATCATCCTGGCGGTCGCGCTGCAGGCGTCGCGCAACAACACGTCGCACCGCGAGGTCATCGAGCAGCGCGGCACGCCCACGGCGCCGGCGGCGACCCCGGTCGCGCCGGTGGTGGCCCCGGTCCAGCAGGCGCCGGTCCAGCAGGTCCCCGTCCAGCAGCAGCAGCCGCCCGCGGCCCCGCCCGCGGTCTGACGGCTCGCACGACGACGCGCCCCCGGGAACGGGGGCGCGTCGTCGTGTCAGGCCTTGAGGGGCCCGCGCACGATCGAGTCGCCGGAGTGCGCGGGATTCCCGTCGAACTGCTCCTCGGAGACGTCGACCACCGAGTACTGGGTGAGGTCGAGCCCGTCGGGCAGGTCGAACCGACCGGACGTGCCGGTGAGGGTGCCCACGCTGACCAGGCCGCTGACGTCGGGCTTGAGCAGCCAGACCTCCCGGAAGCCGTCCCCGGACGGCACGTCGTCGGCGAGGTCGACGACGAGCACGCGGCTCCCGTCGGCCGCCGTCTCCACCGCGGCGGACCCGGCCGCGTCCCAGCCGGGCAGCGGCTCGAGGGTGGCGGTGGCCAGCACGGTGGGCTCGTCGTCGTGGTTGGCCACCCACCAGGCACCGCCGCCGCCGACCACGAGCCCGGCGACCGCCGCGGCGGCGACCCAGCGCCAGGCGCGGGGCCTTTCGCGGCGGGCGTCGAGCGCGACGACCGGTGCGAGCGGCTCGGCGGGTTCGGCAGGGGAGCGCTCGGGCGCGGCGGCGGTCGCCAGCGCCTGCGCGCCGGGCGACAGGCCGAGCTCGTCGGCGATGCGACCCCAGACCGCGGGCGCGGGCGCGACGAGCACGTCGTCGGGACCGCCGGAGCGCGCGAGCCCGACCACGTCACGCAGCGCGGTGAGCTCGTCGGTGCAGCGCTCGCACTCCTCGATGTGAGCGAGGTCCGCGGTCGAGCCGACCGGCTCCCCGAGGGCGAGGAGCGCCAGCACGTCGTCGTCCACGTGCGACTCATCGAACGGCACCGTCCACCTCCCATCGGGTCCGCAGCCGGGCGAGGCTGCGCCGGACGTGGCTCTTCACCGTGCCGAGCGGCAGGTCCAGTCTGCTGGCGATCTGGTCGTGCGTGAGGTCGTCGTAGAACGCGAGCCGCAGGATCGTGCGCTGCGGGTCCCCGAGCCGGTCGAGCTCGTCGGCCACGAGGACCCGGTCGACCACGCGGCCGTCCACGGCGGGGACCGGCGTCTCGAGCGCCTCGGACACCGACCTGTCCCGCAGCCGCCGGTCGCGCGCCCGCTTCTCGTGCGTGTCCGCGACGACGTGCCGGGCGATCCCGAGCAGCCAGGCCGGCAGGCGGGACCGGTCCGGGTCGAACCGGGCGCGGCTGCGCCAGGCCTCGACGAACACCTGCTGCGTCACGTCCTCGGCGTCGGACAGGCTGCCCAGCGAGCGCAGCGCGACGGTGTGCACGAGCGAGGACCAGCGCCGGTACGCCTCGGCGATCGCGGTCTCGTCGCCCTGGGCGAACGCCACGCCGAGCTCCTCGACGCCCTCTCCGTCCGGGTCGAGCCGGTGCGACGGGCGCGACGGGTCTGCGGACCCGGGCCCGGGTGCGCTCACGCACGACTCCTCACTCGTCGGCTCCCCGACCGCAGGAGCGCTGTGCACCAGTGTCACGGCTACCCACCGAGCGGCTCGGCGGTGACGACGACGTTGTCCGTATAGTGCCCGATGTCACGGCGAAAGGTGCCACCGCACGTCACCAGCACGAGTCGCGGCGCGCCGGACCGGTCGAACCACTGGTCCACGGGCGCCCCCTCCTTCGGGATCTTCTCGACGCCGACGACGCGGTACGCGTGCTCGCTGCCGTCCTCCGTCGTGACCGTGAGCGTCGCCCCGACAGCCACCTCCCGGAGCCTGGCGAACTGCCCGATCCCCGTCAGCCGGCTGTCGACGTGCGCCGCCAGGACCGTCGCACCCTCGGCGTCGGCTGGCGCGGGGCCGAACTCGTACCAGCCGGCGCGGTCGGCGTCCTCGGGGATCTGCATCTCGCCGTCGTCCGTGACCCCGACGGGGTCGACGGGCATGTCGATCCCCACGTCGGGCACGACGAGCCGCACGGGCGGCGGCGTCGCCGCGACGGGTTGCCGGGCGGAGAGGTCGGCGTCGTAGACCGGCACGACCGGGACCGGGCGGGACGGGGTCGGTCGCGGCGTCGCCGTGGGGGACGACGACGCCGCGACCACCGGCTCGGAGGCGGGGTCCGGGCCGGTGCACGCGGTCAGCGGGCCGAGCGTCGCGCCGAGGACGACGACGGTCGCGAGCACGCGTGCCGAGGCCCGGGAGGGCGCGAGCGCCGTCCCGGGCCACGACGAACCGGTCATGTGCAGGATCAGCTCCGCTGGAGGGCGGTGCGGCGGGCGAAGCCGAGCCCGACCAGACCGGCAACGGCGAGCGCGCCGAGCGCGAACGGCCACGCGGGGGTGCCGGGGTCGGCGACGAGACCGACCTCGCCCGCGTTCACGCCGGACGGGTTGCCGTGCAGGCCGGTGATGGTCTGCACCGCGAGCGCGAGCGTCGCGGGCGAGGCGGTGGCGCTGCCCCACGCGTAGACGATCGTGTTGGTGCCCTCGGTGATCGGCACGTCGGTCGGGCCGAGCAGTGCGGGCGTCGTCGTGCCGGTGGCGGTCACGCTGGCCGAGACGGTGCCGGCGGGCAGGTTCAGCACCTTCTCGTTCGGGTTGGTGAGGTTGCTGATCACGGCGGCGCCGCCGGCGACGATGTCCACGCCGGGTGCGGCCGCGACGTGCCGGACGGTGAGCCGGCCCTGCCCAGCCGTCGTGGTGGAGATGTCGTTGGTGAACAGGGTCGCGGTCGGTGCGCCCGCGGCGTCGAGGTGGGCGACCGCCGTGTAGTTCTTGCCGGCCTCGAGCGCGAGGTCGACCGGCCCGATCGCCGGGGAGCTGGCGTCGGCGGCGTCCGCCGCCGTGATGGCGACCGTGTATGTGCCCGCGGGCAGGTCGAGCGGGCCGGCCATCGAGCCGGGCGTGAAGTCGTCGAGCGTGCGCTCTCCGTTGACCCAGACGTCGACGGTGAGGCCGGGGACGCCGTGGAAGACGGACAGCTTCGCGGTGTCGGCGGCGGAGGCCGGGTTGGCGGCGAGGGTCAGGAGGGCGAGCGTGCCGGCGGCGATGCCGGCGAGAAGTCGTGCGCGCATGGTGCGTCCTTCGAGGACTGGCCCGGCGGGGTACGCGCGGGCGGCCGATGTGCTGACACCCCCTCTTCGGCCGCCGGGCCGTCCGCGGATGCACTACGCGCCGGCGGCCTCGGCGATCGCCGCCGCCAGGTCGACCGGCCGGGAGAACATCGGCCAGTGCCCGGTCGGCAGGTCGACGTAGGTGAGGTCCGTGATGTCGCCCAGCTCGGTGTGGAAGGGCGGGCCGCCGTGCGCCATCGTCTTCAGCACCTCGGACGGCAGGCTGGTGCAGATCACGGTCGCCGGGACGTCGAAGCGGCGCGGGTCGCCGACGTGCACCGGGTCCCGCACGACCTGCGCGGGATGCGGGACGGCCCGGCGGCGGAGCTCGGCGAGGCCGTCGTCGTCGATGCCCTCGGTGCTGGACCCCTGGGCGGCGAGCTCGGCCCAGGTGGGCAGGGGGACCTCGACRGGCTCGGTCGTGGCGGCGTCGAGGGCCGCGCCGTCCTCCAGCGGTCCGGAGTCGACGTAGATCACGCGCCGCACGCGGTCGGGGCGTCTGTCGACGACCTCGCCGACGAGAGCGCCGCCGCCGCTGTGCCCGACCAGCACGACGTCGCCCTCGAGGCTGTCGACCAGGTCGACGACGGCCTGGACGTGGTCGGCGCGCGTGATGCCGCCCCGGGCCGCGTCGGCTTCGAGGCCGGGCAGGGTGACCGGGCGGGCGTCGAGCTCGTCGGGGAGGGCTGCGACGACGGCGTCCCACGCCCACGCGCCGAGCCAGAAACCGGGGACGAGTACCAGTGATGTGGTCATGCACCGATCATCCGACCCGTCCGGTGACAGCGGGATGTCACCTTTGTGTCACCATGCTGGAACCGTGAACCGCACCGACCGTCTCTACGCCCTCGCCGAGGAGCTGCGCCGCGTCGGCCGCGCCGGCACCACGAGCACGCGGCTGGCGCGGCTGTTCGAGGTGTCGCCCCGGACCGTGAAGCGCGACATCTGCTCGCTGCAGCAGACCGGCCTCCCCGTCGTCGCGCAGGCGGGCCTGGGCGGCGGCTACGTGCTGGCCGCGTCTGTCGCCCTGCCGCCGGTGAACTTCACGCCCGCGCAGGCGGTCGCGCTCGCGCTCGCGGTCAGCGCCCTGCCGCCGGGCAGCCCGTTCGGTGCCGACGCCGACGCCGCGCGCGCCAAGGTCCTCGACGCCCTGTCGCCGGCCGACCGCGTMCGCGCCGACGAGCTGGCGGCCCGGGTGTGGTCGCGGCCCGACACGCCGTCGGAGCGGCCGTCCTCGCGGGTGCTCCGGGCCGTCGAGGAGTCGCTCGGCCGGCACGTGGTGCTGGCGATCGAGTACCGCAGCTCGTCCGGGACCGTGAGCCGCCGACGGATCGAGCCCGTCGTCCTCGCCCGCACCAGCGGCACCTGGTACCTGGTGGCGTGGTGCCAGAGCCGTCAGGGGCTGCGGTGGTTCCGGCTCGGACGGATCGCGCGCGCGGACCTGACGCCGGAGGGGTACGAGCCCCGACCGGTCGCGGAGGTCGGCGAGGCGCCGCCCGATGCCCGGCCGGTCTCGGCGAGAGCGTCGGACTGACCGGCCTGCGCGTGTGGGTGGTGCGGGGCAGACTGGCAGACGCTCCGGGAGGTACCGGACGAACCGATCAGCAGGGGGATGCATGGACCACGGTGAGGCACGCGAGACCAAGGCGCAGGCGGTCGACCTCGCCCGGGAGCTGTCGGAGCGCCTGGTGCGGCCGTCCGACGTCGCCGACGGCGGCCCGGCGCTGGCCATCGGGCTCGCGCCCCAGCCGGACGGGTCGTACGCGCTCGCGGTCCGCTACCGCCTCGGTCTGCCCTCGGTGCGCAGCATCGCGCGCAAGGTCGTCGCCGAGCTCCCGGACGCCGACGTCCGCCGCACGGGCCGCATCAAGACGCAGGCGTCCGACGACGACCGCAAGGTCCGTCCGCGTCCGCCGGTCATCACCGCCCGCGCCCTCGGGGAGACCGGGCGCGTCCGTCCCCTGCGGCCCGGCATCTCGATCGCCCACGTCGACGTCACCGCCGGCACGCTCGGCGCGTTCGTGCTGAAGAACGGGTCGGTCCACGCGCTGTCCAACTACCACGTGCTCTCGGGCACGCCGTCGGCGCAGGTCGGCGACGTGATCGTCCAGCCCGGACCCGCCGACGGCGGGAAGGCACCCCGCGACAAGGTCGGCACGCTGGCCGCCCGCGTGGAGCTCGAGCCGGGCGGGGACGCCACCGTCGACTGCGCCATCGCGCTGCTCGACGACCAGGAGGTCGACCCCGAGTACCCCGTCGGCCTCATCACGAAGACGGCCGTGACGCTGGGCGACGAGAAGGTGGCCAAGATCGGTCGCACCACGTCGGTCACGCACGGGCGGGTCACCGCGATCGAGCTCGACAACGTGGTGGTCGGGTACGGCGACGAGCTGGGGGAGCTGAGCTTCGACAACCAGATCGAGGTCGAGTCCACCGGCACCGGGCCGTTCTCCCGCGGCGGCGACTCCGGGTCGCTGGTCTACCGCGAGGACGGCGTCGCGCTCGGGCTGCTCTTTGCGGGGTCGGAGTCCGGGGGAGAGAATGGCACCGGGTTGACGTACATCAACCCGATCGATGCCGTCCTGCACGCGCTCGGGGTCACACTGGTCTGACGATCGTCGGACCGCCGCCCCCGCGGCCGCCGCGGTCGGCGGGAGGCGGGACACCATGGCGGACCTCGAGCAGGCACGCGCGGCGAAGGAGCACCTGCGCGCCACGCTGAAGGACCGCTCGGACGTGCGCGGCATCGGGATCGCGAGGTCCGGCGACGGCTACCAGCTCCAGGTGAACGTCTCCGGTGACGTCACGGTGGACGTACCCGGGGCCGTCGACGGCGTGCACGTCCACGTCCGCGTGGTCGGCGCCGTCCGCGCGAGCGCCTGAGGATCGCGCGAGCGCCGGACCGACTCCACACGGCGTCATCCGAACGGGTGAACGAGGAGTAGGCAAGCCTAACCTGTGCGGGTACGGTTTCCTGACATCTCGTCAGCACCGCCAAGGAGCCGCATGACCGCCGTGCCCGTTCTGCCGCAGGCCGTCCCCCTCTCGCTCGCGCTGCGTGAGGGCACCCGGGGTGAGCACGAGACGGCCGAACGCTCGGGCTTCGTCGAGCACCTGCTGTCGGGCGCCCTGGACCGCGCCGCGTATGCCGACCTGGCGGCCCAGCAGCTGGCGATCTACACGGCCCTGGAGCGGGCCGGCTCCCGGCTCGAGGACGACGGCGGCCTCGTCTTCGCCGAGCTGGTGCGCGTGCCGGCCATCGAGCAGGACCTCGCGTTCCTCTGCGGCGACGACTGGCGCTCGCAGGTGCGCGTGCTGCCGGCGACGCTGGCCTACGTCCGGCGGCTCGAGGAGACCGGAGGGTCGCTGCCGCACTACGCCGCGCACGCCTACACGCGGTACCTCGGCGACCTCTCCGGCGGCCAGATCATCAGGCGCATGCTGCAGCGGAACTACGGGTTCGGGTCCGAGGGGATCGCGTTCTACGACTTCCCGCAGATCCACCGGCTGAAGCCGTTCAAGGACGTCTACCGGGAGCGCCTCGACGCGCTCGAGCTCGACGAGCCGGCCCGTGCGGACGTCGTCGAGGAGGCGCGCGAGGCCTTCCGGCTCAACGCTGCCGTGTTCGGCGAGCTGGGCGCGATCCACGTCCCGTGACCCGTCAGCGCACGCTTGATCGGTTTCGCGTCGTTCAGACGGGTGATCTCACCGACCTCTCATCCGTCTGCGTCGCCTGGGACGGGGCTCAGGGTCGATGATGGGCGACGTGACGCGTCGCGGTACGGCCGCCCAGGGTGCGCGCGCGGACAGCAGGTCCGCCGCGGGCCTCGTCGGCGTGCGCGCGCTGGCCCTGGCCGCCCACCGCCTGGACCGCTGCCGGTCGATCGACGAGGTCGCGCACGTGGCCGCGGCCACCGCGGTCGAGGTGCTGGATGCCCGTCGCGCCGCGTTCTGCCGCATCGACCAGGACACCTGCCGGATCGTGCTGGTCGAGCCGCCGCCCACGGATCCTCGGGTGGTCTGGATGACCCGGGCGTCCTACCGCGCCGACGACCGCCCGGCGCTGCGCGCCCTCATCCGCGACCGCTCCAGCTGGGTGGCCCACGCCCGCACGGTGCACGACGAGCCGACCGTCCCGGACGACCCCGACGCCGGCGACCCGGTCGAGGTGGACACCCTGCGGGAGCTGGACGCGTCCTCAGCCCTGTCGTCCCCGATCATCGTCAACGGCAGCGTCTGGGGTCAGCTCTACGCCGTCCGCACGCGTCCCGGGGCACCGTTCCGGGTCGACGACGTCGCTCGCTCCGAGGTCCTCGCCGCGCTCGTCGCCGGTGCCGTCGCCCGCGTCGACCTCGAGGCGCAGGTGCGCCACCTGGTGGCCGACGACCCGCTGACGGGCCTGGCCAACCGTCGGGTCGCGGACGCCGAGGCGGAGTCGGCCCTCGAGTCGGGGCACGAGACCTGCATCGTCATGTGCGACGTGGACGGGCTCAAACGGGTGAACGACGAGCTCGGCCACGACACCGGCGACGACCTGCTGCGCTCCGTGGCGGACGTGCTCAGCCGCGCGGCCGACGCGCTGCCCGGCTCGACCGCGGCACGCATCGGCGGCGACGAGTTCTGCCTGGTGACCGTCGGGCGCCGACGGGCCGAGGTGGCCGACGTGATGGCCGCGACCATCGCCGAGTTCCCGCTGCCGCACGGCGCCGCCATCTCGTACGGCATCGCCTCGACGGCGGTGACCGGGTCGGTGTCCGCGCGGCACCTGTTCCGGCAGGCCGACACCGCGCAGTACAAGGCCAAGCGGGCCCGCGCCCGGGCGTTGCGCTCGTTGGTGCCGGCGACGGCCGACCCCGCCGTGACCGCCGAGCGGGTGCTCGTGGCCGGGACCGCGGCGATCGTCGCCGCCCAGCCCGGCGTCGTGCCGCGGCTCTGCGCGTTCGCGGCGGCCGCGACCGAGACCCTCGGCGGGTCCGCGTGGGCCGTCCTGACCCGGCGCAGCCCGGAGCAGCCGCCGTCGGCGGTGGCGCGCGGCGGGAGCCCGGCGGAGCTCGGCGTGGAGTCGTCGACCGCCGTCGTCATCCACGACCTCTGGCAGGTCGAGATCGGCATGTCGAAGACGGCGGCCACCGGTGAGGTCGTGGCGACGTCGCTCGACGCGCTGGCCTCTGTGGCGGTGCTGGGCGCGCGGTAGCGCCAACGAGTACGGCGCCGCTAGCCGTGCAGCGGCAGGGTCAGGGTCGCCGGGGCGCCCTCGACCAGCCGGACCGGCACGCCCCAGTCCTGCGCGTTGAGGTGGCAGGCCGGGTACTCGATCGCCGGGTCGGCGTCGCAGGAGGCCGCGTGCGCGGTGACGTGCAGGACGCCCTCCGGGACCGACGGGTCGAGCCGCAGCACTCGGTCGAGCGGCACGTCGTCGCCGGCGCCCTCGAGCAGCAGCCCGGGCGGCGTCGACGAGACCTGCAGCCGGGTCGACGGGCCGTAGCGGTCGTCGTACTTCTGGCCGGCGGCGGGCGTGAACACGACGTCGAGCCGCACCTCGCCCGGTGACAGCTCCGTGACCGGCCGCCGGGTGCGGTGGCTGCCCGAGTCGAGGATCTGTCCGACGAGGGTGGCCGGTAGTGCGATCCGGGTGAGGCGGTGTGCCGCCGACTCGACGACCAACAGGCTCGCCCCGCCGTCCAGGACGACGATCCCGCTCGGCTCCGCGAGGTCGGTGGCGAGCGTGCTCACCGACCCGTGGGCGTAGCGCCGGACGGCGCCGTTGTAGGTGTCCGCGACGACGACCGAGCCGTCGGGCAGGAGCGCGACGCCGAGCGGGTGCTGCAGGCGGGCCTCGGCGGCCGGTCCGTCGCGGTGGCCGAAGTCGAACAGGCCCTCGCCGACGACGGTGTGCACGGTCCGCCCCACCGGGTCGACCCAGCGCAGGGCCGAGGTCTCCGAGTCGGCCAGCCAGATCTTGTCGTCGGCACCCACCGCGAGCCCGGACGGCTGCGCGAACCACGCCTCGTGCAGCGGGCCGTCCAGCAGGCCCTCGTTCATGGTGCCGCCGAGCAGCTCGATCGAGCCCTGCTTGTCGTCGAACGCCCAGAGGGTGTGGTTGCCGGCCATGGCCACGACGAACGCGCCGAGCGGCTGGGACCAGGCGACGTCCCACGGGGAGGAGAGCTTCTGGCGGCGAGGGCCGGGAACGAACGACGCCGCGGGCTGCGCGTGCCGACCACGGGCCACGGCGCGGTCGTCGTCGGACGTGATGCTCAGCGACGACGCGAACGCCGCCACCTCGTCGCCGGGCTCGCCGATCGCGGGCTCGAAGGCCGGCTCCTCGTCGGGCTCGTCGGCGCCGTCCACGCCCAGGATGTTGTCCGCCGCGCCGACCATGTACTGCTCGCCGGTGCCGGCCACGGTGGTGACGACGCCGTCGGCGAGCCGGACCCCGCGCAGCGCGTGGTTGACCGTGTCGGCGACGAGGACGTCGTAGCCCAGCCACGGCCGGAGCTCGTCGGGCACCAGGCACAGGCCGTTGGGCTCGCTGAACCGGGCCTCGTCGGGACCCCCGTCCACCAGCCCTCGCTGACCCGACCCGATCCGTCGCACCAGCGTCTCGCCGTCTTCCGACAGCTCCGCGAGGCTGTGGTGCCCGGCATCGGCGACGAGCAGGTGGCCGTCGGGAAGGGCGATCGCCTTGGCGGGGAACCGGAGCGTTCCTTCGCTCGGCGCCGGCGGGACGTAGGGGCCGTCGCCGCGGTGCAGCGTGCCCTTGGCCTCGTGCTCGGCGATCAGCTCGCGGACCAGGATCTCGACGTTGTTCTTGTGCCCCTCGCCCGCCATCTGCGCGACGACGTACCCCTCGGGGTCGATCACCACGAGTGTCGGCCACGCGCGTGCCGTGTACGCCGACCACGTGACCAGGTCCGGGTCGTCCAGCACCGGGTGGTGGACCTCGTAGCGCTCGACGGCGGCGGCCAGCGCGACCGGGTCCGCCTCGTGCACGAACTTGGGCGAGTGCACCCCGATGATCACCAGCACGTCGCGGTGCTGCTCCTCGAGCTCACGCAGCTCGTCCAGGACGTGCAGGCAGTTGATGCAGCAGAACGTCCAGAAGTCGAGGACGACGATCTTGCCGCGCAGGTCGGCCAGGGTCACGTCCCGGCCGCCGGTGTTCAGCCACCCGCGCCCGACCAGCTCGGACGCACGGACCCGGGGCAGACGACTCTCACGCACGGGTCCATTCTCACCCAGGTTCAGCGTCGTCCCGCCCGCAGGTCGTCCGCGATCTGCTGCGCCTGGGTGTGGACCAGCTGGCGCAGGAGCCAGTAGCGGTGCGCGACGACCTCGGCCGGCGCGCAGGACTCGCACGAGTGCTTCCACTCGCGCCGTGCCTGCGCGATGTCCTGGTCGGTCACCTCGACCCGCAGCTCGTTCTCCATGCGTTCAGCCTGACGTGCCTGTCGAGCGGTGAACAGGGTGAATCCGTACATCGGGCACGTCCGGAAGGGTGATATGACCTGCATCACACCGTTTCGGCCGCGGAAATCGTCGTCAGGTGCGGTCCAGGACGTAGATGCGCGGGTGGTGACCCTTGGCGAAGACGCGCGTCTCGGAGCGGACGCGCCAGAGGGCGTCGGCCTCGCGCAGGCAGCGCTCCATCACCTTGATCTCGTGCGTGAGGACGACGAACCGGGCGCCGGGGGCGGCGGCGTCGTAGGCCGCCCGGAGCATGCCGGCGTGGACCTCGGCGTTGGTCGCGTGGGTGCCGTGCAGGGTGCCCCACGGGGGGTCCGCGAGCAGGAGGTCGTAGCCGGTGCCGACGGCCTCGACCAGCGCGGGGCCCGTGCAGTCGGCGCTCAGCAGCCGGGCGTCGCGACCGAACGTCGCCGCGGTGAGGTTCTCGGACGCGGCGGTGAGGGCGTCGGCGGAGAGGTCCACGCCGACGGCGTCGGCGGCCGCGCCGGCCGACAGGCGCTCGACCAGCAGCGTGCCGGAGCCGCACATGAGGTTGAGGACGCGGTCGGCGTCGTCCACGGAGCCCAGTCGCACCATCGCCGCCGCGATCGTCGCGTTGACCGCACCCGGGTAGTCGGTGACGCGCCAGCGGCGGGCCGACAGCGGACGCGATCCGAGCCGGACCAGGACGTCCCAGCCGGGGTCCCCGGACGGTCCCGGGCGGACGCCGCGGCGGACGCGGACGACGAGCTCGCCCTCGCGTTCGTCGTAACGCAGGCCGGTGGCCTCGGACAGCAGCGCCGCGAGCCGCTCGAAGACCGCCGAGTCGCTGCCCGCGGCCTCGAACCGGAAGCTCGAGGAGCCGCCGGCGCGGAGCGAGGTGTACACGGCGTCGACGATGCGGGCGAGGTGATCGCCGCTGGTCAGCGACTTGGGGCGCGGGACGTCGAAGTGCAGCACGAGGAACGCGGCGACGGCGGTGCGCAGGGCGAGGGCCTCGGCCGGCGGGCTCCAGACGGAGACCGCGAGGGCGTCGTCGCGACCGGGGACCGGCTCCGGGGAACCGTCGAGCATGAGCAGGCCGGCAGCCTCGTCGGCCACCAGGGAACCCAGGCCCGGCAGGAACGTCAGCTCGAGCTCGGTGGAGCGCCGGGCCGGCGGGCGACGACCGGGTCGACGGTCGGCGGGGTGGCTGCCGTGGTGGGCGGGGGGTCGGCCGCGTCCGCGCTGCGCCACCGGGTCAGGCCGGCACAGCAGCAGCGGCGCCGACGGCGCGGAGCACGAACGCCTCGGTCTGCGCGATCGCGCGCTCCCGCTCGGGCCCGTCGGGGGGAACGCCGCGCCCCGACAGGCAGGCGTTGATCAGCGGGACCGTGACGTCGAGGTCCTGGTCCGGGAACGCGCCCGACTCGATCCCCGCGGCGAGGATGCCCCGCAGGATCTGCTCGACCACGACGACGTGCTCGCGGACGCGCTGCTGGGTGCCGCGGGACAGGACCGACCGCAGCTCCGGGCCGGGGGCCAGGTGGTACACGCGAGTCAGCTCGGCCTGCTGGCGGACGTAGGTCTGCAGCTGCTCGGTCGGGTCGTCGATGTCGTCGAGCGCGCGCTGCAGGGTGGCCGCGTACTGCTCGGTCTCGTGCGTGATGAACCCGAGCAGGAGCGACTCCTTGTCGGGGAAGTGGTTGTAGACCGCCGTGCGCCCGACGCCGGCGGCGGACGCGATCTCGGCGAGCGTGATGGCGTCGAAGCCCTGGTCGGCCATGAGGTTCGACAGCGCCGCGTAGAGCTTCTGGCGGGTCTGCTCACGGTGCTCGTGCAGCGATCCGCCGATGATCTTGGGCATCGTGACATCATCGCACGGTTTGTCACCAAACGCCCGCGCCTGCCAGAGGCGCAGCGTCACGACCATGTGGTGACCGCCACCATCGGGCCGGATGGGATCGGCAAGCACATGGTCGCGCGGCCGCGCGAGAACAACGTGGGACGCGTTCTGAGGCTCCAGAACGCGTCCAGTGTTGTTCTCGCGGGGTTGGACCTGGTCGTGGTGACGTCGTCGGCACGCGGTTGGCGGGACATCCACGGCCGATGGCGGTCGATCGGCGGGCTCGTCGTCTAGCGTGCCGTGCATGACGAGCAACGAGGAGATCCAGCCCGACACCAAGGACTGGACCTGGGTCCTGTCGCAGCGCTGCCCGGAGTGCGGCTACACGGCGACGGACGTCGGCGGGCCGGCCATCGGTGGCACGGTGCGCGACCTCGCGCCGCGCTGGGTCACCGCGCTGCACCGGCCCGACGCGGGCGAGCGCCCGGCGCCGACCACGTGGTCGGCCCTCGAGTACGGGGCGCACGTGCGCGACGTGTTCCGGGTCTTCGACGGACGCCTCGAGCTCATGCTCACGCAGGACGACCCGCCGTTCGCCAACTGGGACCAGGACGCCACGGCGCTCGAGGACCGGTACGACCTGCAGGACCCGACCGTGGTGGCCGACGAGCTGGTCGACGCCGCCGAGGTCATCGCCGCGCGGTTCGACGGCGTGGCCGGCGACCGGTGGGACCGCACGGGGCGCCGCTCCAACGGGTCCGAGTTCACCGTGCTGACGCTGGGCCAGTACTTCCTGCACGACGTGGTCCACCACCTGCACGACGTGCACGCCTGAGAGTTGTCCACAGCTTCTGTCCACAGCCGTGTGCAACACGCCGATTCCTGTGGATAACGCGATGACCTGCGAGACGACGGTCGGCATGTAACACGCCCGCATCACAGGGTGTGTACCGTGCGCCCGCATGAGCCTGCCGCAGGTGGACCTCCCCAGCGTGCTCGACGGTCGCCATGTCCTGGTCGTCCCGCGCGGGACGGACCTCGCCGCGCTGGCCACGGCGTGGTTTCCGGACTCCGCGTGGACCCGAGAGCCGGTCAGCGCCGCGCAGGCAGCGGCGAGCGCCCGACCGATGACCGGGGCGCGCTTCCGGGGCGTCGCCACGGACGACGTCGAGGCGGTCCCCGGGGCGCTGCGCCTGGACGCGTCGGCCTCGCTGGAGGGTCCGACGCAGCTGGTCGCCGCCGACGCGCGGGCCGCGGGGCTGACGCCGCAGGACGTCGACCTCTACGCCGTGGTGCCCTCGGGGGCTGATGTCTCCCTCGACCTCGTCTACGGCTGGATGTCCGCCGCCGCACGTCGTGCCGCGGGCGCCATCGTGCCCGCGGACCGTGCCCGGCTGGTGGTCCCCGACCCCGGCTCCGCCGTCGACCTCACCCTGTGGTCCCCGGTCCCGCTGTCGGCGCAGGACGCGCTGCCGCTGGTCCGGCCGGCCCTGACCGGCGCCCGGGTGGGACCGACGGACGTCCCGCAGCAGTCGACCGGGGARGGACCGGCGACCTTCTCGGTGACCGGCACGTTCGAGTACGACGGCGCGATCACGGTGCGCACCGGTCGCTCGCGCGAGATCCCCGTGGCGCTGTCGCGGCTGGACTGGCGGGAGTTCGGGCCGTGGTCGTACCACGTGACCTGGCACCCGCCGCAGCCCGAGGAGCTGCTGGCCGAGCACCCCTCGCAGCTGCACCTCATCGCGCGCTCRCGGGTCGAGCCGTCGGTCGCGCGCRTCGCSGYGGCCCTGTGGCGGGCGGTCGGCGGGACSGTSGTSGACAGCGGCGGGTTCRTCGTSCCGCCSGRCGAGCTGCGCGACAGGGCGACCGCCCGGCGCTA
The DNA here is from genome assembly GCF_054049635.1 of Cellulomonas sp. P5_C6. NCBI lineage: Bacteria > Bacillati > Actinomycetota > Actinomycetes > Micrococcales > Cellulomonadaceae > Cellulomonas > Cellulomonas sp. P5_C6. The sequence continues at coordinate 16,715 of NZ_JBFULZ010000032.1, forward strand.
GAGGTACGGCTCGCTGCCGCTCGGCACCAGGTCGACCGACACCGTGAGGCGCGAGCCCGAGCCCTCGGTGAAGATGACGCCGCGCAGGGGCGGCACGTCGTCGTAGTCGCGGCCCCAGCCGAGCAGCACGTACCGGTCGTCGACCAGCTGGTCGTTGGTCGGGTCGACCTCCACCCAGCCGGCGCCGGGCACCCACGCGGACACCCAGGCGTGCGAGGCGTCAGCGCCGCGCAGCTTCTCGCGGCCGGCGGGCGGCCGGGTCTCGATGTAGCCGCTGGAGTACCGCGCGGGCAGCCCGTGCAGCCGCAGCGCCGCGATCATCAGGTGCGCGAAGTCCTGGCAGACGCCCGCCTTCTGCGCCAGCAGCTGGGCCTGCGTGGTGTGCACCGTCGTGGAGCCGGAGCGGTACGCCAGCTCGGTGCGGATCCGGTGCGCCAGCTCGACCAGGACCTCGACCACCGGCCGGTCCTCCGCGAACGTCGGGGCGGCCCAGGCGCGGACCTCGTCGGCGAACGCGACGTGCGGCGAGGGGAGCAGAGCCTCGCGCAGGTCCACGATGCTCGGGTCGAGCCGACCGACCTCGCTCGCGGCGACGCGGCGGGCGACCTCGTGCCAGCCGACGGACGGCAGCGCGGTCGGGTCGGGCGCGTGGCGGGTGACCTCGATGGTCGAGCGTGCGGTGACGACGAGCTTCGTGTGGGGCGTCGTGACGCCGAAGTACGTGGTGCGGTTGCCGAAGTAGTCGACGTGGACGTTGGTGTCCGCGGGCAGYGGGTCGATCTCGATGGACGTGGTCACGCACGACTGGCCCGGCACGTCGCGCGGGGTCATGGTCGTGCGGCCGTACGAGTCCGTGACGACGTTCGCGTAGGTGTACGTCGTGCGGTGCACGAGGTCGTAGGTGCGGGTCACTCGCCACCACCGTCCCGGGCGTCCCAGGGGTCCTCGAGCGCGCGGCTGGGGGCCAGGCGCACGAAGTGGACGCGCTCGATCTCGTCGGCGGCGGAGTGCAGGCGCCAGAGCATCGACTCGAGGGTCTCGGCCAGCCGCGCGCGGCGACCGTCCTCGGTGACGGCCCCGGCGATCGCGACGGGGTCGACCTCGGCCAGGAGGTCCACGACGTCGGCGAGCAGGTGGTCGCGCTGGTCAGGGGCCCGGCCGGCCAGCGGGACCAGCGCCAGCGACTCGCGCAGGCGGTCCAGCTGGTAGGCGAGCGACCGCGGGTTGGTGCTGTCCAGCAGCAGGAGCTCGAGCACCTCCGCCAGGCCCGCGCCGGTCTGGTGCCGGCGGCGGAACGTGATGGCCGACTCGTGCGCCAGCAGCACGGACTCCCGGACCACCGAGTCGACGTCGGCGGGCCGCTGCTGCACCACGGTGGCCAGCAGGCTCTCCACGAGGTGCTGCGCGCGCTCGATGCGCCGGCCGGCGTCGAGGAACTGCCAGCCGACGTCCCGGACCAGCCCCTCGGCGGTGATCCCCGCGATGGCGAGCAGGCCCTCGAGCACCCGGTCGAGCGCGGGGCGCAGGCCGGCGGTCACGGTGCTGCCGCCGACGACGCCGAGGTCGAGCGAGTCGCGCCCGTGCGCCCGGCCCCTGGTCTTGTTCCGCTCGTCGCGCAGGGCACGGTCGATCCGGGCCAGCGGTCCGAACGTGTCCGTCGACAGCTGGTCGCGGACCGCGGCGGCGGAGGCGGCGAGCCGACGGACCGACCGCGCGACCGTGCCGGGGGTCCGGGGGTCCAGCACCAGATCGCGGAAGGCCGGCGCCGACTGCTCGGTGGGCGTCAGCGTCGAGAGCAGCACGTGCAGGGCCTGCCCACCCGCCGAGGCCGGGCGCTTGTGGAAGTCGTCCCAGCGGTCGATGACCACGCGCAGGGACCGGCTCGATCCCTCGGCGCGCTCGGCGTACCGGCCCATCCAGTAGAGGTTCTCCGCGGTGCGCGGCGAGATGCCGGTGGCCGGGCGGCGCGGGGTCGCCGGCTCGCCGGCCGAGGACTCGTCGGACGGCACCCACGGCTCGAGCGGCGCGTCGGGCTGCGTCGAGAGCACCCACACGTCCTTGGCGGCGGCGCCGAGGGCCGACGAGACGACGTGGCCGGCCGCGACGCGCGCGAGCCCGCCGGCCATGACCGTGTAGCTCGACCGGTGCGCCACGGCGTATGTCCGCAGCACCGCGGCGCGCGGCCCGAGGTCGGCGGGGCCGACCCCCTCGGCCGACGGCAGGTCGCTGCCGACGCCSACSGGCRTSCCGTCCACCGTSGGGCCGGCCGGKCCSACCGGCTCCTGSCCSACCCACAGCCACGGCTCGGCGGTGATCCGCGCGGCCAGCTGCTCGCGCTCGCGGTGGCTGAGCGTCCAGCCGAGGATCGTGCCGATGTCGGTGCCGCGGACCGTCGGGAGGATCACCAGCTGCTCGAGCCGGCTGACCACGTGCTGCAGGGACCTCGGCTCGCCGCACCACCACGTCGGGGCGGACGCCAGGGCGAGGTCCTGGTCGAGCACCGCGTTGGCCAGCCGCGGGAGGTACGTGAGCAGCGCGGGGTTCTCCAGCACCGAGCTGCCCAGCGGGTTGACCACGCTGACGGTCCCGGCGCGCACGGCCCGGACCAGCCCGGGGACCCCGAGGCGGGAGCCCTGCCGCAGGTCCAGCGGGTCGCACCACTCGGCGTCGACCCGGCGCAGCACCACGTCGACCGGCTCCAGACCCTCGACGCCGCGCATCCAGACCTGGCCGTCGCGGACCAGCAGGTCGGAGCCCTCCACCAGCGGGAGCCCCAGCATGGAGGCCAGGTACGCCTGGTCGAACGCGGTCTCGCTGGACGGGCCCGAGGTGAGCAGGACGACCCGGGGCTGCTCGGCGTGCCCGGGGGCGACGTCCCGCAGCGCCAGCCGCAGCGCGCGGAAGAAGGGCCCGAGCCGCTGGATCGACGCCTGCCGGTACACCCCGGACAGCACCTGCGAGACGATCCGCCGGTCCTCCATCGCGTACCCGACGCCCGACGGCGCCTGCGTCCGGTCCGCCACCGCGCACCACGCGCCGGACCCGTCGCGGACCAGGTCGGTGGCCGTGAGGACCAGCTCCCGACCGCCCGGCAGCCGCAGCCCGTCGACCGCGCGCACGAAGCCGGGGTGCCCCAGGACGATCGTCGGCGGCAGCAGCTTGTCGGTGAGCAGGCGGCGGTGGCCGTAGGCGTCCTGCAGGATCGCGTCCAGCAGCTCCGCGCGCTGCACCAGCGCCGCGTCCAGCCGGGCCCACTCGGGCTCGTCGACGATGACGGGCAGGGGGTCCAGGTGCCAGGGGTGCTCGCCGTCCTCCTGGTCCGCGCCGTACGTGACGCCGTGGTCCGCGAGGAGCCGCTCGGCCTCCTCGCGGGCCCGCGCGAGGTCCGGTGCGGTGGGCACGTCCGTGGGGTCCGACAGCCACGACCAGTCGGCCCGGTGATCGACCAGCCCCGACTCGCCCTGCAGGCGGGGGGACGAGAGCAGGTCGGTCACACACAGGAGTGTGTCCTACGACGGCGGCAGGTGTGTGCGTCTGCGCTGGCAGGGGGTGCGTGTCACGGCCAGACTCGGGCCATGACACTGCCCGGGGACCTCGGCCGCGTGCGCCTCGACGGCGAGCTGCCCAGCCGAGACGACCTCTCCCTCGTGTTCGACGTGCTCGACCACCAGCTGGCCACCCAGGTGTACCTCTGGGCGCTGCCGCTGGTGTCGTACGCCCAGTGGCAGCAGCAGCACCGCGAGGTGTTCATGGCCACCGACTACGACATCGTCCACTACGTCACCTACGCCGACCGGCTCGGGCTCATCACGGCCAACGCGACGACGCCGTACCTCGTGTCGTTCATCGACCTGAGCCGCACCGGCCCTCTGGTGGTCGAGGTACCGCCCGGTCCCGTCGCCGGTGGCGCGTCGGACTTCTGGCAGCGGGAGTTCGCGGTCCTCGGCGAGATGGGGCCCGACGAGGGCGGCGGCGGAAAGCATCTGATCCTGCCGCCGGGCGTCGAGCAGCCGGCCGTCGACGAGGACTACTACGTCCACCGCGCCACGGGCATGAACGTCATGTTCGGCTTCCGGACCCTGGACCCGGACCCGGTGCGGGCGCAGGGCATCGTCGACGGCCTGCGGATCACGCGGCTCGACGAGATGGCATCGCCCCCGACCCGGGTGCTGTCCCCCGACGGTCGGCGCTGGGACGGCGACCAGCCCCGCGGCCTGGCCTACTTCGAGCGGCTGCACGAGGTCTACCAGACCGAGATCGTCGACGAGCGCGACCGGTTCTACCTCGCGATGATGCGGCAGCTGGGGATCGAGAAGGGCAAGCCGTTCGCCCCCGACGAGCGCCTGCAGCGGATCCTGACGCAGGGCGCCGAGGCGGGGGAGCTCATCGCGCAGGCCAACACGTTCGCCAAGCGGTTCGAGGGGTCGAGGTACTGGCCGGACCGGGCCTGGGACCTGGCGCTGGCGCTGAGCAGCCCGACGCAGCGGGGGCCCGACCACGACGAGCTGCTCGAGCGGGCGTCCTGGTTCTACGAGGCCGTCAGCTTCTCCGAGGCGATGAAGAGCCGGACGCCCGGCAAGGGGCAGGCGTACCTGGCGGCGTACGTGGGGTCCGACGGACAGTGGCTCGACGGCGGCCGCGACTACACCCTGCACGTGCCTGCCGACGTGCCCGCCGCGGGGTTCTGGTCCGCCACGGTGTACGACGTCCGGACACGGTGCCTCGTCGACAACCCGCAGCAGCGCGGCGACCGCGGCTCGCGCGACGCCGACCTGGCCCGCAACGCCGACGGGTCGGTGGACCTCTGGTTCGGGCCGTCGGCGCCCGAGGGTCGGGAGGACAACTGGGTGCAGACGATCCCCGGGCGGCACTGGTTCTCGTACTTCCGGTTCTACGGTCCGCTGGAGCCGTACTTCGACCGCACCTGGACGCTGGGGGACATCACGCCGCGGTGATCACAGGTGCCTCGGGTCGGCCGTGACGTCACCGACGGAGACGTCCACGCGGACCCGGGTCAGCGGCGGGGCGGTGAGCCCGAGGGTCTCGGCGGCGGCGGTCGCGGCCCGGCGGCGGACCTCGTCGGCGAGCGGCAGGAGCGGCGTGCCGTACAGCGCGACGACCTCGACGGTGAGGCGGTCCAGCTCGTCGTCGGGGGTGGTCGTGCAGGTGATCCGCAGGGCACCGGCCCGCGGGAGGTCGTCGAGCGCGACCCGGACCCGGCCCACCAGGGCGGTCGACGCCACCCACAGCGCGCCTCCCGGCAGCCGACCGCGGACCGGCGCCGAGGGGCGGAAGGCGCGGACGGCCGCGGCGACGACGTCGTCGCGCAGCGCGACCCACCCGGCGTCGGTGTGCTCGCGCAGCGTCCGGGCGGCCTGCGCGAGGAGCTGGTCCCCGTTCATCGCCATGCCTCCATCCGCCGGACCAGGTGCGCCCGCGCCCGGTGGAGCTGGCCGCGGACAGTGCTCGTCGTCGTGCCGGCGACCTCGGCGATCTGGTCGTAGGACAGACCTTCCACCTCCCGGAGCAGCCACGTCGAGCGCGGACCCGGCGGGAGCTCGCGCAGTGCGGCGTCGAGCGCCTCGCGCAGCTCCGTCGCCTCGGCCGACCGCTCGGGGTCGACCGCGTGACGATCCTCCTCGTCGTCCGGTGCGAACGGCAGGGGCATCGCGGTGCGGGGGCGGCTGCGCTGCAGGGACCGCACCTTGTGCGCCGTGATGGCGAACAACCAGGTGCGCAACGACGACCGGCCCTCGAAGTGCGGCAACGAGGCCCACGCGGCGGAGAAGGCCTCCTGCACGCAGTCCTCGGTGTCGCGAGGATCATCGAGCATCCGGCGGGCGTAGCGATAGAGCGCGGGGCCGTGCCGGTCGACGACGACGGCGAACGCCCTGCGGTCGCCGAGCCCGGCCCGCCGGGCGAGCACCTCGTCGGGAACCTCGCGCTCGTCCATCCCGAGCACTGTGTGCCCGGCCGTCGCCGACCGCATCCCGGCGAGTGTGACGCAGGTCACACCGGATCGGGCGTGACGAATCGGGCGCGACCGCGACCAACCAGGGGTACGCGCCGATCCGGCGCGGGCAGACGTCGAGAGAAGGTCACCATGAGCGAGCCCACCGTCACGGCCCCGGCCACCCGCTCGCGCCAGAGCGCGCTGGTCACGCCCGAGGGCAGCACGACGATCGCCGACACGGTGGTCAGCAAGATCGCCGGCATCGCCGCGAGCGAGGTCACGGGCGTCCACTCCCTCGGCGGCGGCGCCGCCCGGGCCATGGGCACCCTGCGCGAGCGCATCCCCGGCGCGCGCACCAACCACTCCCAGGGCGTGTCGGTCGAGGTCGGGGAGACCGAGGCCGCCGTCGACCTCGACCTGGTCGCCGAGTACGGCGTCTCGATCGCCGACCTGGCCAACGGCATCCGGCGCAACGTCATCAGCGCGGTCGAGCAGATGACCGGCCTGCACGTGGTCGAGGTCAACGTGTCCGTCAACGACGTGCACCTGCCGCAGGACGACGCGCAGCCGGCCGCCCCGCAGGAGCAGCGGGTCCAGTGACCGGTCCCGACGAGGCGCCGGTGCCCACGCCGCTGGACGTCGCGCCCGACGTCGCCCCCCTCGACCTGGTCGAGCCCCGGCCCGAGGTCGTCGTCATCGGCGACGTCGCCCCGGACCCGCTCACCCCGGCCGAGGCGGTGGCCGCCGCCGTCCTCGCGGTGCCCGGCGTGGTCCGGCTGCACGGCGGCCGGTTCGGCGAGCTGGGCACCTACCTGCCGGGTCGCCGAGTGACGGGGGTCCGGATCGACGACGAGGGCACCGAGGTGCACGTCGTCGTCTCCGACCTCGTCCCCGTGCCCGACACCGCGGCCCGCGTCCAGCGCGCGGTCTCCGCGATCGCCCCGCGTCCTGTCCGCGTCCACGTCGAGGACATCGACACCATCGTCTGAGGAGCCACCATGTCGTCTGTCGCCATCGGGCTGTTCGCCGGCCTGCTGCTCGCGCTCGTCGCCGCCGTCGGCGGGTTCAGCATGTTCGTGCTCGCCTTCGTGCTCGCGGCGGTCGGGGTGCTCGTCGGCCTCGTCGTGGAGGGTCGCATCGACGTCTCCGGCCTCGTCGCGGGACGTCGCCGTGGCTGACGCCCGCGGCACGCTGACCATCGCGGACCGCGCCCTGACGCGGATCGCCCGACAGGTGACCCTCGAGGTGCCCGGCGTCGCCCCGGAGGACTCCGCGGGCACGATCGAGCGGAGGCTCGGGCGCGGCTACCCCCGGGTCCAGTGGCAGCGCGCCGGGACCCGGGCGCGCGTGCAGGTCGAGGTCGCCATCACCTGGCCCGCGTCCGCCGCCCGCGTCACGGTCGGCGTCCAGGAGGCCGTCCGCCGCGAGCTGGAGCGCCAGGCGGGCCAGGACGTCGACCACGTGAGCGTCGCCGTCCGCGAGGTCGTGCGTGTCACCTCCGACGCCCTACCGGCCGCGAGGGTGCGATGACTCACGTCGAGACCCCACGCGGCTTCGCGCCCGCCGCAGCCGCCACCCGTGCCGGCCGCGTCGGCTGGTGGAGCATCGCGCTCGCCGTGCTCCTCGTCGTGCTCGGCGTGCTCGTGGTCCGCGACGCGCTCGTGGCCGCCGTGACCGTCGACGGCGAGCCGTGGATCGCCCCTGTCGTGGACCGCGCGGACGGAGTCGGACCGTCGACGCTGGTCACCGTGGTCGGCGTGGTGCTCGCGCTGCTCGGCCTGTGGCTCGTCGTGATCGCCCTCGGGCGCCGCGTCCGCACGCGCCTGGCCGTCACGTCCTCGGCCGGCACGACGATCGGGATCGGCGACGCCGCGCGCCTCGCCGCGTCGGCGGCCGACGAGGTCGACCGCGTGCTGTCCGCCCGCGCCTCCGCCACGCGTCGCTCGGTCACGGTCACCGTGACGACCCTGGAGGGCGACGACGTCACCGACGCGGTCCGGGCGGCCGTCACCGAACGGCTCGCGCCCCTGGTGCGGCCCCTGTCCGTGAAGGTGGTCGGCAGGGTGACCGCCGGCCTGCACGCCGGGGGTGACGGGCGATGAGGCGCTCGATCCTGGCGTTCGACCGGGTGCTCCTGCTGCTCCTCGGCCTCGTGCTCGTCGTCCTCGGCGTGGCAGCCGTGGGCTGGCAGGTCGGCTTCCTCGCGGACGTGTGGCCCGACGTGCCGTCGTCCGTGGAGGTCGACACGGGACAGGTGACCGGGGCGTCGAGCTACGCCGTCCTCGCCGGGGTCGTCGGCGTCGCGCTCGTCGTCATCGGCCTCTGGTGGCTGCTGGCGCACCTGCCGCGCCGCACGGTCGGGTCGCTTCGGCTGCCGGACGGCGAGCAGTCCGGCCGCCTCGTCGTCGACCCCGGGCCTGCGGTGGCCACCGCCGCCGAGGTGCTGGCCGAGGACCCGCTGATCCGCTCCGCGCGCGGCGCCGTGCTGGCCGACCGCGGCGAGCTCGTCGTGCGCCTGCGGGCGACGGTCGACCCGGACTCCGACCTCGACGCGGTCGTGTCCGCCTGCGACCGCGTCCTGGCCGACCTGGCGCACGTCCTGCCGGCCGAGCAGCTGCGCTCGCGCGTGGAGCTGTCGGTGCTGCGGCGCGGGGAGGTCGGCCCGCGCGTGCAGTGAGGTCGCGTGCCAGAGTGGCTGCGACCGCTGCCGCGTGAGGAGACATCGATGACGGACGTCCGCGAGCTCGCCGCCGAGGCCTACCGCTTCGGCTACGCCTTCGTCGAGAACTACCGGACGCTCTACGCGCAGGCGGTCGACGCGGACGACCCGCGGTACGTCGGCGGGTTCGGGCACTACCGGCACTACTCGACGCCCGCACGGCCCGAGAACACCGACATCGTCACGCCGAACAACGACACCCCGTACTCCTGGGGCTGGTTCGACCTACGGGCCGAGCCGTGGGTGGTGTCGGTCCCGGCGGTCGACCGGTACTACATCCTCCCGTTCCACCAGCTCGACACCGTGTACGCGGGGTACGTCGGCGCCGTGACCACGGGCCAGGGCGCGGGGTCGTACCTGCTGGCCGGGCCGGGCTGGGACGGCACGGTCCCCGACGGGATCGCCGGCGTCGTCCGCTCGGCCACGGACGTCGTCGGCTGCCTGGGCAGGACGGCGTCCGTCGACGGCGACCTCGACGCGCTCCAGGCGATCCAGCGGTCCTACGAGGTCGAGCCCCTGAGCGTCTTCGCCGGTGTCCCCTCGCCCGATCCCGCTCCCGCGATCGACTGGCCGGTCTGGGACGAGCAGGAGCACACGCACGGCGTCGGGTTCTTCACGCTGCTCGACTTCCTGCTGCAGCTCGCCCCGGTCGCCGACGAGGACGCCGAGGTGCGGGCTCGGCTGGCCGAGATCGGGCTGACCGGTGAGGGCACGTTCGATCCCGCGGGCCGGGAGTCGGAGCTGCTCGCCGGGCTCGCCGACGGAGCGGCGACCCTCACGGAGCAGGCCGAGCGGACGACGACCTCGGTGGGACTGTTCGGCCTGCGCGCCGAGATGGCCGGCAGGTACGACCAGCGCAACCTCGGGGCGATGAAGGGCATCTTCGGACTGCCGACCTCCGAGGCCTGGTACGGCGGGTGGCTGGTCGACTCGGCGGGCGAGCACCCCGTCGGAGCACGCTCGTACACCGTGACGTTCGGCCCGGGCGAGCTGCCTGACGTGGCGTTCTTCTGGTCGGCCACCATGTACCGGCTGCCGGAGCGACTGCTGGTCGCCAACCCGATCGACCGCTACTCGATCGGTGACCGGACGCCCGGAATCGCGTTCGCCGAGGACGGCTCGCTGACCCTCCTGGTGCAGCACGACGCCCCGGCGGACACCAGCAACTGGATCCCCTCGCCGGAGGGTCCGTTCACCCTCGTCGTCCGCGGGTACGGCGGCGGCCCGTCGCTCCGGGACGGGACCTACCGGCTGCCGCCGCTGCAACGGGCCTGAGCCTGTCGGTGTCCGGGTGGAGACTCGACTGGACGGACACCGACCAGGGAGAAGCTGATGGGCAGGGACGCGGTCACGGGGTGGGTCGAGCGGTACGAGCAGGCGTGGCGGGACCAGGACGTGGACGGACTCGACCGGCTGTTCCACGAGGACGCCCGGTACCTGCGGTCGCCGTACGACCCGGAGCCGCTGGAGGGCATCGAGGCGATCCGGGGCTTCTGGAAGGACGACACCCCGTTCGAGATGACGGCGGACGTGGTCGCGGCCGACGGGCGCGACGCGGTGGTCCGGGTCGAGGTGCAGTACGGCGGCGACAAGCCGCAGGAGTACCGCGACCTGTGGGTGCTGCGGTTCGGGCCGGACGGGCGCGCCGAGCTGTTCGAGGAGTGGGCGTACTGGCCCGAGAAGACGTACTCCGCGGCGGCGGGGGACGCCTGACCCGGTGCAGCCGTTCACGGTGCACGTGCCCGACGAGGTCCTCGGCGACCTCCGGGACCGCCTGCGCCGGACCCGCTGGCCCGCCACGCTGACGTCCGTCGGCTGGTCGCGCGGCGTGCCGGTCGACTACCTGCAGGGGCTCGTCGAGCACTGGCTCGCCGGGTACGACTGGCGGCGGGTCGAGGCCCGGCTGAACGCCGTCGAGCAGGTCCGGACGTCGATCGACGGCCAGACGGTCCATGCCCTGCACGCCCGCTCGGCCGACCCCGACGCACTGCCGCTGGTCCTGACGCACGGGTGGCCGGGGTCGGTGCTCGAGTACCTCGACCTGCTGGCGCCGCTCACCGCGCCCGGGCCGGACGCGTTCCACGTCGTGGTCCCGTCGCTGCCGGGCGTGGGGTTCTCGACCCCGCTCTCCGACGAGGGCTGGGACCACGGCCGGATCGCCCGCGCCTGGGCGGCCCTGATGTCGTCGTTCGGCTACGACCGGTACGGCGCCGCCGGCGGGGACACGGGGTCGGTGGTGTCGCCCGAGCTCGGCCGGGTGGCGCTCGGCAGCGTGGTCGGGGTGCACGTGCACGGCAACCTCGACGTGCCGCCGTCCCACGAGGCGCGCACCGACGCCGAGCGCGAGCGGCTCGCATGGGCGTCCCGTCGTCGCGAGACCGACACCGGCTACGCCGCGATCCACTCCACCCGCCCGCACACGCTCGCCTACGGGTTGGCCGACTCGCCCGTCGCGCAGCTGGCGTGGATCGTCGACAAGGTCCACGACTGGACCGACCCGGCCGTCGACGACCCCGCCGAGGCCGTCGGGCGCGACCACCTGCTCGACCTGGCGACCCTGCTGTGGGTCACCGGCAGCGGCGCGACATCGACCCACCTGTACTACGAGAACCGGGTGGCGGCGCCGCGGACGGTCGTCGCCGACGACGTCCCGTTCGGGCACGCCCTGTTCCCCACGGACCCGGCGATCCGGCACGTCGACGCCCGCGCGCACCGGCTCGTGCACTGGACCGAGCACGAGCGCGGCGGGCACTTCGCGGCCCTCGAGGCCCCGAACCTGCTGGTGGGCGACCTGCGGACGTTCTTCCGCCCGCTGCGCTGACCCCGTGTACGGCTCGCGTGAAGACTTCGTTGCGTCCAGCGGAACGGAGTCTTCACGCGAGTGCCGCGGCGCCCGCCTCAGCCGCCGCGGTTGGGGGGCTCGAAGTGGATCCCGTCGTGACCGGCCGTCTCCTCGGCGCGGATGACGTGCATGAC